>NZ_BKFU01000017.1:0-56467 GCF_008980265.1 Acinetobacter sp. TUM15064
TATATATGATGCGTATCATACGCATCATATATAAAACGTTCTAGTTTGATATAATTGATCCAATCAATCATCTGATAGGTTTCATTTAAATTCCATGAGTCTTACTGAAATTAAAGTTCGCCAAGCTCATTGCAAGGAAAAAACGTGTTTTTTATCCGATGAAGATGGACTTAGCCTGAAGATTGAGACGAATGGAAGAAAATCTTGGTGCTATCGCTATACAGATCCACAAATAAAAAAACGTCGCCGCATTCAGTTAGGACTTTATCCTGATTTATCACTGAAAAAGGCACGACAAGTCAGAGATGATTTTAAAGACAATAATTTTAGTTTTGAAAAAGATACTATTTCTAATGTAATTACTTTTCGTAAAGTAGGGGAGGAATGGCTACAGTTCAAACTTAAGAATGCATTTAATGATTTACCCCGCTGCGGTGTACTACAGTTAGCAGAAAGATGTTTACAGCATGATATTTACCCAGACCTTCAGGATTTACCTTTTGAAAACGTCAAGCGCTATGACTTGGTTTCAGTAATAAAAAAAATAGAGGCGCGCCAAGTAAAAGAACCTGAACCGTACCGGGTTTGTCGGAGAGTCAATATTCTGAGAGACTATCCCGATGACAAAATTAAAATATACCCCTGAAATCAGAGAAAGAGCGGTTCAATTATTGATTGAATCTGAAAAAGATTATCCATCGAATTGGGCTGCGATCACCGCTATTGCTCCCAAGATAGGTTGTACTCCTGAAACACTACGTGTTTGGTATCAAAAATATTTAGATAAACTAAATCCAGTTAAAGTACAGCAGCTTTCAGATCAAGAACGTATTAAACAACTCTAACGTGAAAATAAAGAACTGCAACGCGCCAATGAGATTCTACGTAAAGCAGCCGCTTTTTTCGCCCAGGCGGAGCTCGACCGCCCACACAAATAATGGTGGATTTTATCCATAATAATAAAGAGCTGTACGGAGTCGAGGCGATTTGTAGAATTTTACCGATCGCACCCTCAACCTATTACCGGACTCTAGATCTCTGCGAAAATCCAGAACATCGAGCGAAACGAGATCTACATGATGAGCATCATGCTGAACAAATTAAACGAATTTGGAAAGAAAGTTCAGGTCGATATGGTGTGCGTAAGGTCTGGCAACAATTGAAACGTGAAGGTTATGTTATCGCACGTTGTACAGTTGCTCGATTGATGCAGAAGCTAGGTATACAAGGTGTTTGGCGTGGTAAGAATAAACAAACCACCCGTAGCCGAGATGACCAAAAACGAGCAGATGATTTAGTGAAACGTAATTTTACTGCTGATCATCCTGACCAACTGTGGGTCAGTGACTTTACGTATATTCAAACTCATTCAGGCTGGGTCTATACCGCCTTTATTATTGATGTGTTCTCACGAGCAATTGTTGGCTGGAAAGTATCTACACGAATGAATACAGATATGGTGCTCGATGCATTAGAGCAAGCATTGCATGATCGAGGCATGCCAAAGAATGTGATTCATCATTCCGACAGGGGTGTGCAATATCTTTCGATTCGCTATACCAATCGTTTAGAAGCAGCAAATTTACGAGCATCAGTCGGTACAACTGGTGATTCATACGATAATGCTTTGGCTGAAACGGTGAATGGCTTATACAAAACAGAGGTGATTGAATATTTAAAAGCAGATTGGCAAGGTTTAGCAGATGTACAACTTGCGACACTAAACTGGGTAGATTGGTTCAATAAAAAGCGTGTACACAGTGCACTGGGTTATGTGTCGCCTTTTGAGTTTGAAGCAATGTACTATGATAAGATTAACCCGTTAGGTCAGGTGGCCTAACTTAAATAAAAAAGTCTCCGACAAACCCGGTACGGTTCACCAATATGATGCCTCACTCGATGGCTGGGGGGCTCTAGAATTTTGGTGGCTATTCAGTCCATCATTACCTACATTCCAACTCTCTAGTTTTCCAACTAGCCCAGGTTATAATAGCCACCCAAAATACGATTGATCTATTATGAACACCTCCAATGACCCTTTACACGGCAAAAAACTTGCTGACATTTTGGATGAATTATTGGATTACTACGGTGGCTTTGAAGGCTTAAGTCACAAAATTGAAATTAGATGTTTTTGCATAGACCCAAGTGTTAAATCATCATTACGATTCTTGCGTACCATACCATGGGCACGTGAAAAAGTAGAAAGCTTATATTTGTACGTCTTACGCCAAAAGGCCAAACAGAAACCGTAGCCTCAGGCAACACCCCTCTCATCATAAAATTATACCAGTCAGTAAAATACCTTTAGATTAAGCATATGTATGTTGGTTATTATTGTTGATTATCACAATAAATTAGTGACCAAAAATCAAAGTACCCCACCCCATCTTAAATTACGTCACACAAAATAAAAACTCTATATAACTGTTATATATAGAGTTTATTAACGTACCAATTGTGTTATTTAGTGTATTTTATGTCGGTGACTCTTGCCAAGGTTGGGGTCGCGAGTTCGAGTCTCGTTTCCCGCTCCAGATTCAAAAAAGCCCTCATCGAAAGATGGGGGCTTTTTTATTGATTTGATTACAATTTTCTCTAACATCTAAAGGCAGTATAGACAATTTCAGCAAAGTCTTACCATAGATAGTGTCACCTTTACATCAATTTCTAAGCTGCCTACATGGCAGTGAACCATCCCCAAGCTCAAAACCTTTCTTTTTCCTATTTCTAAGCTGCCTACATGGCAGTGAACCGCGACATTTCGTTTTTACTGGTCTTGTACTTTTTCTAAGCTGCCTACATGGCAGTGAACATTTCTTGGGGCCAGTAAAAACTGCTATGGGTTTTCTAAGCTGCCTACATGGCAGTGAACGAGCATAAATTTGATTTGACAGCATACGCTCATTTCTAAGCTGCCTACATGGCAGTGAACGGGCTGTCGCAGTATCGGGTGCGACAGCAACTTTTCTAAGCTGCCTACATGGCAGTGAGCGTTGTAACTTGATCAATTCAAAGAGATTTGACTTTCTAAGCTGCCTACATGGCAGTGAACGAGGTCGGATAACTATTGCTCCTCGTTGTTACTTTCTAAGCTGCCTACATGGCAGTGAACAAATCAAGGCAAGCCCTGCAAAACTTCTACAATTTCTAAGCTGCCTACATGGCAGTGAACAGTTATTGTTTTTATGTAATTAGTGTTAGCCATTTCTAAGCTGCCTACATGGCAGTGAACGTTGAGTGCAACATTGTGCGAATCCACCTCATTTTCTAAGCTGCCTACATGGCAGTGAACTGACTAAGCATGCATCCAAAACACCAATCATTTTTCTAAGCTGCCTACATGGCAGTGAACCAGAACTAACGAAGTGAATGAGCGTCCTAATTTTTCTAAGCTGCCTACATGGCAGTGAACTCCAATGCTTCCGATCTTCTTGATCCTGCCATTTTCTAAGCTGCCTACATGGCAGTGAACACCAATTCATTGCACCAGTTGATTACCAAAATTTTCTAA
Organism: Acinetobacter sp. TUM15064; assembly: GCF_008980265.1. Classification (NCBI taxonomy): domain Bacteria; kingdom Pseudomonadati; phylum Pseudomonadota; class Gammaproteobacteria; order Moraxellales; family Moraxellaceae; genus Acinetobacter; species Acinetobacter sp. TUM15064. The sequence continues at coordinate 3,515 of NZ_BKFU01000017.1, forward strand.
GCTGCCTACATGGCAGTGAACTACGATTAAAGCATTAAAACTTTTATCGGGTTTTTCTAAGCTGCCTACATGGCAGTGAACGTTCGCCACATGTCCACCTCTTTTATGTCGATTTTCTAAGCTGCCTACATGGCAGTGAACCATCAATTTGATGCCTTTCAATTTCTTTTTCATTTCTAAGCTGCCTACATGGCAGTGAACACAACCTCCCCAGTAGTAGGGTCTACAACTTCTTTCTAAGCCGCCTACATGGCAGTGAACTAGCCTATATATCTAAAAAAGTCGCAGATACTTTTCTAAGCTGCCTACATGGCAGTGAACGAGGGTCTAATGCGTGGCATTGATTACGTAATTTTCTAAGCTGCCTACATGGCAGTGAACGGCTCTCTGATTCTCAATTGAACACTGTTCAATTTCTAAGCTGCCTACATGGCAGTGAACATATAGAGCTGGCTAATCCTGAATTGGTCTTATTTCTAAGCTGCCTACATGGCAGTGAACCGGTGAAGTAATTGGTCAGCCATTCTTAAATATTTCTAAGCTGCCTACATGGCAGTGAACTTCTGCATCGGTCAGAATACCTTGTTCATGCATTTCTAAGCTGCCTACATGGCAGTGAACTAGGTACTGATGCAGCAGCAATCCTTTTGATTTTTCTAAGCTGCCTACATGGCAGTGAACTTTATAAATGCCTAAATTCACTTTTAGATTGTTTTCTAAGCTGCCTACATGGCAGTGAACAAGAATCGTGCTTTCTGAGTAATAATCCAAATTTTCTAAGCTGCCTACATGGCAGTGAACTATTTTTCAAAGGCAAACAATTTTTTAGTTTTTTTCTAAGCTGCCTACATGGCAGTGAACCTAGAAGTAGCCATTTTCTAACACCATTTGCTTTTCTAAGCTGCCTACATGGCAGTGAACGTAGGTTTTTGGCTCTTGTGTTGGGGCTACAATTTCTAAGCTGCCTACATGGCAGTGAACGACAGTAGTGTGCCTCTCTGGAAAATCAGTCATTTCTAAGCTGCCTACATGGCAGTGAACCGTCAATATAACCATACATCGTGATTACTAAATTTCTAAGCTGCCTACATGGCAGTGAACTTGTAAAGGGGGCATGCCCCCTTTATTTTTTATTTCTAAGCTGCCTACATGGCAGTGAACGATCGTATGTAGGGTTTGCAACTTGTCGAACTTTTCTAAGCTGCCTACATGGCAGTGAACCCAATCATCTCGAAATAGAACCATTTCATAAATTTCTAAGCTGCCTACATGGCAGTGAACGTGATAGATAAAGTTTGATCCAAGTCATCAGATTTCTAAGCTGCCTACATGGCAGTGAACAGTAACTATCGCTTTGCTTTTGCACTTAAAGCTTTCTAAGCTGCCTACATGGCAGTGAACGATAAAAAGCTGAACCAATAATACTTGAACCATTTCTAAGCTGCCTACATGGCAGTGAACTCCAAATGTAAAGCGTGATTTACTTGGTATGATTTCTAAGCTGCCTACATGGCAGTGAACGAATAGTAATCACGTTCAGGATTCTTTTCATATTTCTAAGCTGCCTACATGGCAGTGAACTTATCAAATAGCACCATGGCATAACCTTGCTCTTTCTAAGCTGCCTACATGGCAGTGAACAGTAAAATTAACACAAAAAATAAAGCTATAACAGTGAGTTAAGCTTTAAATCTAGTAAAAGACCCAAGTTTTAACCCACGTTTATAACTTATTGATTTTATTAAGCTGTTAAAGAGTATAAAAATATTGGGTTAAAATTCGGGTACAGAACTCTGTGAACTTAAACCATAGGTACTAAAAACCTGAGTTGCAGATTTTTCCGTAGCGTTCTTTTCAATGAACAACTTAAACCATCTCTTATCTTGTTCATCAGAAGTACTTAAACTTTGCAATTGGATATAAGGTAAATCCGTTGTTGTTACAACATTACTATAACGAGCCAATGCTTCATCAAAACTAATATCACCACGCTTCACACGGTGACGAGCCAAACGCTGTGGATTAGTTTTCACCTGTTTACGCCTATAAATGGCATAGCCTGTGATTCTATTTTCAGGAACAGGACGTACACTCGTGATATGTGTGTAATCTAATAAACGATCTAGCCATTTTCGGATATCTAGTTTTTGTAAATCTATTTCAGATATAGCAAAAATACGTAGTTTCCCACCTAAACCAACTTTAGATCTTTTATTTTCCTTTGTTTCATACACATAATCAGGAAAAGAAATTCCGATTGGCACTTGATTGTACTGATCTTTCATTTCCACTAAAGCAAAATGTAACTGCATATAGATTTTTGACCAAAGGAAATAAGGTGAAATCTCAGCTTGATCAATCAAAGTAATTTCTTGGTAATAATCCATTGATTACTCCTTACCACTTTGACCAAATACTCCACCACGAACTAAAACTGCCATCACATAATGTTCTTGTTCAGTATTAGCCAATGACTCACCTAAAGCGTACTTATCAAATAAATTAAAAAAATCAACTTTATCTTTCGGTGTTCTATACGCTTTTCCTAGATTTGTAACCGCGCCATACGGTTCTATCGCAATTGCTGTTTTTTTCTCATCAAATTCAGGATACCAAGTATCAATTGTACGTAGTGCATTACCGATTTTTTGAGAATGCATTGCAGCAACATCATTCACTTGATAAAGAATTTTGCTCTTATTGCCTTTTCCTTTATCTAATACCAACTCTTCACTTGGATAGACTTCTTGCGCTTTACCAACTAATGCATAAGCTTCAACTTTAATTAATAGATAAGCAGTTTCACCTTTCAAAGCCTGTGCAATTTGGTTCGCTAAGTTTTGTACTTTCTCATCAATCTGATCAAAGTCATGCAATGGATATTCCAAAGCATTAAAAGTGATTGCTGCTTGATCATTAATCGTAACAACAACTTCTACTTTTTCAGCTCCAACACGATTACGCCATAAAAACCGAGCATTGGCTATATTAAGTGCATAGCGTTTAGCAAGCTCAGTAAAGCCATATTGTTCAATATAGTTTTTTGCTACAACTTGATAAGAAGCTAAGAAATTTTCATTGTTACAAGCAGATAGATTTTCAATTCCACCGAGTACTTTTAAGGTAAATCTAACTTTTAAAGTGTCCTGATTTTCTCCCAAAGCACATGCATCTACAGTCTGTAAATTGGCTTTCTCAACCTCTGCATTCAGTTTCATTGGGTCACCTGCAACAGCAGGCTTTAAACGGTTTGAAATCGTTCCTCGTACCGATTTTTCAATCAGCTTTAATGCTGTTTGTTCATTACGATTAGTCCAAGTTGTTCCGTAAAAATAACCATCTGATGGAACAAGTTTCTTTTCAAATGCCAATACACTTGCAACTGCTTTTTCATTTTTAGCCATGAGTTTTTCCTTTTTTCAATATCAAGTTAGTTTGTTGTAAAATTTTCACAAAGGTATAAATTATTTTCTAAATCAACATGATACTTCCATAACAGTTGATCAATGTGTTCTATACGATATGGCATCACAAATTCACCTAACGTTAAAACACTTTCTGCAAAGCGATGCGGAGTATTGGCATCACGTTGATTTTTTGCTTGTCCCAGTTCGGAAATTCCCTGAAAACCAACAGCAATAGGCACAAGCCAACCTTGAGCTTTACGCTTTGATGTCCATGTCACTTTGTCATCTTGATCTAGACTAGAACTATGTATGACTTTTAAATAATCTAAAACCGCATCTAACGCATCTCTGCCCTGATTCATACTTTCTATAACAAGATCACGACGCTCAATCAGTACATGTCCAAGCATGAGCTTATTTAAGATGGGTTTTAATTCCTTATCCTGACTTTCATCTTCATCAAAATCCAATATTTGACAATTCTTAACTGCTAAAACATCTCCACTCGCAAATTTCATGCTGCACACTAGATCAGGGATAAGCTCTAAAAGTTGATCTCTTTTTTTCTTACTCAAATTTTCAATTTCAATTAAAAGTGAAACTTCTAAATGACAACGAGCTTCTTCAATAAAAGCAGGTCTACTCCCATCCTTATCTAATGGATTCGCTGTACCTATAATGGAGTGAACAAAATCCCCTTGCCCTTTATAGGTTTGCAAATTAAATTCATGACAGCTAATTGCCACTTTAGTTAAAGCCACATCACACGTTTTAGTTTGTAATTTACGTTGCAAGGCATGAACTGCACCGAGCCACGCTGTCATTGCAGGAAATCCGATGGTATATGGACTACTCATTGCATTGGCATTGTGAAGTTTTAAATGTGAAATCAATAAAAAATGACGCATTAAAAAAACTCCTTATCTTCATCCAGTGCTTCAAATACAATACCTTTTAACTCAATAATTTCAGGGCTACCAAATAACTTAGAACCATAAAAGTCTTCAAAGCTGTCTAAAATCCATTTTGCAGTTCTTCGAGCAATTTCATCTCGCCATTCACTTTCGGTTTCTCTTACATCTAAATATGCATCGTCAAGCCATATTTTTTGCTTTAGAGCTAAGGATTGATAATGCTCCTTTTTAGACCATCCCTTTTCATTTTTACGTATACAAAAGGCAATAAATAAAATATCTCCAACCATTTGACGTAAAATTTTTTTAATTTTTTTACGTGTATGCTGATTATTAATTCCAGTGACATATTTCTGTAAGCTTTCAAATTCACTACCAAATCTTTTCCAATATAGACACTGTTGAAAAAAATCTTGACTGGGTAATTTAATATTACGGTTTTCAAACTTAGGTGGACAAGTTGATAATAAATAAGCTCGTCCTGCATTTTGACTATTTAAAACACTGACATTTTGAGGTTGAGTTCCACCATACCCCGTTACAGTTAAATCAAAAATATCGGAATAGCCTATTTCATGATGCTCATTTTTCTTACGTGACTCTTTAGCTTGTTTAGTGTCTTCAGAAAAACGTATCGCATCAATGGATTGTTTTAGTCGAGTGATTAATCCTGATGGCGTTAAAATAGAGAGTAAATGATATTGTGCTTCACGAACTGGAAAATAAACTTGTTTCACTAAGTGATCTGTTTTAACAGAATGATCTGTTACTTTTATTTTTAAAAATTCTGTACTTAAAGTATCAAAGTTTAATTTTGCATGAGTAATTAGAGTTTTCAATGCTTGATCTTGCTGTTCAAAACCGTCCAATACCGTGAACTTTTCATTTAATGGTAAGGACAAAAACTTAAATACATCCATTGCAGCAGCATTGCCAAATACATCTAATGAATAATCCACATTCCCACTTCGTAAATAGCCATCATTAGATTGTTCTACTTTAGCAATCACGCTTGAAGTTTTTGCACTTGGGTGACTGAATTTACTTGGGTGACTGACCATAGAAAGCTGTGTAACTCGCTTTGCTGCATCAGGTAGCCATTCATTTAAACTAAACTTATCATTTGCCTGTTTTTGTAATTCGCTTATTACCGTTTCATTTTCAGCCTTTTTTATTCGCTCTTTTAACCAAAGTTCTTTTCGCTCATTCAAAAATGTATAAATGCTTTCAGCCATATATCCCCCACTTATTATTTATCTAAAACTACAAGTCCAAATTGTTCAGAATAAACAAGTCTTTTATTCTCATCATATTCAGATAACATAATTTCCCCATAGCGTTCTGATAATGTTTCTACCTTTTCAGAAATATCCTCATTTTCGCTCAATTTATCAAGAGAGAGACGACACAAAATGTCGTGATAATTTCGATTTAACCATAATCTTTGTTGTTCTAATTCGTTTAATTGCATGTGATGAATATTATAAAAACCATTACGATCAATATATTTTCCAAAATCATCTTTTACACAAAATACAAGCTTGTGATTTTTTAACACTGCAAAAAGCTGACTATTAGGTGAACTTTGTCTAAAAGGCGTAAATCGCTGAGGTAAAGCCGTTAAAAACCAGTTTTGAGTCAACCACGCATTGAGAGGCTTCGCACCCACTTTATTATATGAAGTTAAAGCATCAGCCATGACCGCATGTTCAAGATCAGCCAATTTTTTTATAGCTTGTAAAGGTTGATTTGCCTGAATACGTGGAACGGCATTGATATTAAAATCAACATTTGAAATATCGAGTAATTCTTTTAGATCTTTGGTCTGTAATTTGAATTTATCATTATTCATTTCAAAACCTGGCTTTTCAAATGCGACCTTCGCCTTTCGTACGCCTTTCAAATTATATTGCATCAAAGCAATATTTGGTTTTTGAATATCCTGTTCCAGTTTTCGATGCCGTAATACCCGCCCAGCAAGTTGGATGATAGAGCGATAAGAGGATGGCTCTACAATTGCCCAATCAAAATCATGATCTCGACCAACTTCCTCTACAGGCGTAGCAACCAAGATAAAAACAACATGTTCATGCTCTGTTGAATCTAAATGCTGTCGAATCACATTTTCTGAAAATGCAGTCGCCTGCTCTCCTACTTTTTCTTTGCGCTTCAAAACCTGATCTAAATGTCGCTCCTGCTCACTACGTAATAGCAAAACTTGACGACTATGATATGCCATGACACGAGGTGCAATTCCTTGTGACCACTCGGCATTTAATAGATATTGAGTGAGCGCGACACATGGCGAAATATTCGCTATACGTACCACACCAAAAGAAACTTTTTTGCCTGTCTTAATATCGATGCTGTAATGATTTAGATGCAATTGTTCAGCATTCTGCTTAATTCGTTCAAAATATTGCGACTGTAAACTTTGATCTAAACGTTGTACTTCTTTTTCTGCAACAAGGTCAGCACAATCTATAATATAAGCTCTATGTTTTACGATTTGTTTACTTAATGCATTTACTCGAAGCTCAATAAATTGATCATGTGTATTCTTATATTGCTGTATCGTTTCTTTTGATTTGCTTGAATCAATGATTTGAATTTTAGTTTTAAATTCATCAACCCACATTGCAGTCATATTTGTATTTTTAAGTTTTTTAAACGCACAATACAATGACCAACCTTGCTGATACGCATTAAAGAAACCCTCAGCTAATGCAGGTGGAATGGTTGCCGAGGAAATCATCACTTTTCGCCCTAACATCCCTGCCAAATGTACAAGTCGAGCAATCGCAATTAAGTCCTGACCGTTAAAATCATCAACTTCATCAATCACCAAATCTGAAGATGAAAGTCTCAAACTGGGTAAAATATATTTTCCACCTCGTTTGGTTTCCGTGGCTGCCATCATATGATCAATGGTGCAAGCTAAAACAGGTTTATATAAAAAAGCTTTATTACGTTGTTCCTGATGCTTTGGAAATAAAGCATTCATAAACTCTGCTTGAGGCATAGCGTCATAATCAAGTTCATTGTCTAATAGTTCTTCCAGTGACTCTGAACCTATTTCCTCAATACTTACTTCATCTGGCTGAGTATTTTTTATATTTTGATGATGTAATTCCTGAACAGCTTTTGAACCAATTAAAACAGCAAGCTCATCATTGCTCAAACCAATATCATGACGATATGAATCACCAGTTTGTAAAGTTAATGTTCTGAGTCCTAAAGCTAAGATATAGCGTAATGATTGCCCATCTTTGGATAGAGCTTGCATAATTTTAGCATTGGCAATCGTTTTACCCTTACCCGTACTCGCCATATTGACAATAAACCAACCTTGTTTCTCCACTCCCTCATTTTTTTGAATAAACTGTTGTATCCCTTTCACTGCCTGATCTTGCCATTCAAAACCTTGAGGACTTTTCTTTTTTAATTTTTGAATATCATAAGCGGGTTCCATGTCATCGGCTAAGCGACTTAAAGACTGAGCAACTCGCATTGCATTGTCACTGACCCGTACTAAATGCTCATCTAAAAATTGTTTGGCTTGTTTCGTTTTTGGGTCAGTATTTGCAACGAGTGATAAATTGGTTTTCCACGTTTTATCTGCCTCACAAGATGAATAATAGTGATCACCCAACATGAGACATAATCGTGCATGATGTAAAATCACTCGCCAACTGCCATCAACAAAAATCTGCTGTGATGCTTGAGACTCTTGTAATAAACGTGTTGACCATTTTTTAATTTGCTTGTTCCATTCAGATGACTGAGTCAACAAACCTTGTTTAAACTCAAAACACAATTTAAGACGTTGTTGATACTCTTTTTCCTCAAATTTATTTTGATAACCCCAATCTGCTTCGATAAATTCAAATAATTCAACGATGCTATTTGCAGGTTGAACCGTATATTCTTTTAACGCTTTATCATCTTTTAAATTAGGTAAACGATGATGTGACACAATCAACCATGCGACCAACTGTGCTAAAGGTGGAAGTTGGTCTAAAACTTTTGATTGATCTGAATTTTTCACAATCGTTTGTTTGAGTACTTCTTCATTCCAACTTTGACTGATAAATAAATTTAGCCATGCTTCATCAGTTTCAATATCGCCTGATGATTGAACCAATGCATTGAGCAAAAGACAGGAAATCCATTCATGCCGTAAAGGATCACCTTTAAATTGATTGTTTTTACTGAGGAGTTTCTGCTGAAATAAAACCGTTGCTTTGCCCCAATCGTGAAGTAGTGCGGACACTGCAACCAACGCTTTAATAAGAGGTAAATAATGCCAATCATTTTCCCATTTATTTTGATCTAATTTTTTCTTCGTGGTATTTACAGGCACAATCCCCTGCGTATTAAACTTATTCCGATTTCCAACAATCCACAGCAACTCACTTCTACGACGACCACGTATCCAATGACAACTGACCGCCGTACTTTTGGTAACGGTCTTTCTCAACAATTTTTTAACAGCAATCAAACCATCTTCGGTAATGACTGTTTGCCATGTATTGTCACCAATTCGATCTGCAAAAGCATCGAGTACACGGCGAGTACGAGCAATCGCTTTCTTTTCACACTGGCTAATGAAGGTCACAATCATAATTCACTTGCCTCTGTATTAAAGTTTTTACAAGCTTGCGTTTTCACATGATCAAACATCCAATCCAAACAGCGATATTCAGTAAGTTTTTGTAGTAACTGCTGTCTAAACTCTTGCTCTTTCATGCCCTCTTTGGCACAAATAAATGCCCAAGGCAAAACCACAGTATCCTTAATTAAATCAGCGACATCAAACACCAAAGCACCACGTCGAGTTTTACCGTGCATCACTGCAAATGAATGAGAAATGCCTAACACCCAAAGCGTGGTTGCGGCTAAACCATAGGCGAGATAATTACCATGATTCAAAAAATCATTGGCTAAATCCCCCTGCTCAGGATTGCGTTCAAAACTGAGTTTGCAACGTGTTGCCGCAATCTTATAAAGTTGCTTGGTCATTTGTGCTTCAGCAAGCAACAAATCACCAACTTTGCTTTGATGCGGAATTTTCTTTTCAAATCCTGTTAACGCTTGAGTGATATCTTGGTCATCCAGATAAAATCCTTCGGCTTGTAAATCCCGATCTTTAGCCCAAACTTTACGAATAAACTCAATACGCGCGAACTGAAATTGTTTTGCGACCTCTAAACGTTTGGCATCGTCGAACCAAAAGCTCATCCACCCCTGCATATATTCCGTGGGGCGATATTCACTTTGTGGCATCATCCATTCAATTTCGCTCCCCATAAATAAAGGCGTTCCACCGCCGCCTGTAAAACCGACCAATACTCCTGCACTGGCGAGCATCCGCATCGCTGCTTGGGTAATGGATGTGCCTGTACCCAATAAAATGACCGTGGTATTGGCGATTGGAATATTCCAATATTGGTTTTCATTTTTGGCTTCTGTGAGATATAAAACTCGACCATCTTTTTGCATGACACGTGCATGTTCAAGGTAGTAAAGATTGGCACGTTTAGAATGTAAAATTGCTTTTAAATCGGAAGGATTAAGTTGTTCCATTATTGTTATCAATTTTAAAGAGGCGTTATTATTAAAATATCTTCACCCCATCTTTATTGAAATAAAATTAAGCAAGCTAACGTCACATCTTGACGCAGAATCTTCGCAAGATGCATCTGTATGGTAATTTATACCTCGATTTGCTGAAACTACTTCGTAACAACCCTCTTTAACTTCCTAAACCCCTAGTTATCTATTCTCAATAGAATTTCCATCAAGGTCATAAAGATTTACTGCTCGTGCACCAGTATCAAGAAATAATTCTTTAAAAGCTCGTATTTCAATCTTAGCTAAATTAGCCTGTATTGGCTCCATTATTTGGACAATCGCAATAGGAGCTGTAAACTTGAAAAAAGATAAACTATTAGAATGATGTTTCATTAAAGCTTTCAATGTTGTTGTAGCACTTTCAAAATCTGCCAAAATCATTCTCGGATGATCATAAGGTATTTGAGGAACTTCTGTTGCTTTGACAGTACCATCCCCTGACATCAAATCCATACGGTTTTTATAAAAATGTACCCACATTGCTTTAGGATGTTTCTTTAAATCGTCGCTTATCATCTTGATTCTTAATTTTCTCTAAATTAACATAATACGCTTATACGAAGTGCTTGAAATTTTCCTTTTAGCATCAATCCCCCAGCCAAAAAGATTTTAGAATTCAGCATACTAGAACGGCTTTTCATCATTATTCATGCTTCACACTTACTGTTTAAACAAGATAAAGCCACTGAGCCTAACCGCTCATGAAAACCGCTGACTTGAGCGATAAAACCATGATTATTTTATATCAAGCCGAGCCTTTCTCTTGTTTATAGAAAGACCCAGCCCATCAGTCACATTAGAACTTTACTAAGTCACCTTTTAACGCCACCCCTGCTAATGCCGTACCTTTCGCACATTGGTAAGTCGTGGTGCTACGTGTTTCGTTGGACTTATAGAAACTCACCAAATTGGTCACGGCATTTGCACCTTTTGCTTTTGCCGTATTTTGGAACTGAATCAACGCAGAACGTAGCACATGATCACATGAACTTTCTGCCGATTTAGCAAAACCATTGGTTTTTTTATTGGTCACTAAGCCTTTTTGAATGACCTTGCCACCTGACTTAGTGCCCGCTAAATAAAACTTGACTGAACCATCCAACACCCCATCAGCGACAGCACGGTTTACGGCTTCTTGGAAATTGAAATCATGCATTTGGTCAGCTGCTTGAGCCGATGCAATCCCACATAAAGACAATACTGTTACTGCAAAAGCTTTTTTAAAAGACATCATTTTTCCCTCATCTTATTTGAAACGTTTAAAAATTAAGGAGGTATTAATCCCTCCAAAAGCAAAATTATTGCTCATCATGGTTTGCGTTTCTGCTGAACGCATGCCCGATACCACATAATCCAGATCACCGCAGGCGCTGTCAATCTGATCTAAATTTAAAGTCGGCACCAATTGATTGCGTCGCATCATTTCAATACTGAGCCATGCTTCAATGGCGCCACACGCCCCAAGCGTATGCCCAAAATAACTTTTTAATGAGCTAATCGGTTTTTTGCCTAAGATCCGCGCAGTCGCTTGTGATTCAGCAATATCCCCCTGATCGGTCGAGGTACCATGCGCATTAACATAATCAATATCTTCGGCTGTAAGCTGTGCATCTTTGAGTGCCAACTGCATACAACGGCCCATCATTTCAGAATCAGGTCGGGTCACATGCTGACCATCGGTATTGCTGCCATACCCCACAATCTCGGCATAAATGGTCGCCCCACGTGCTTGCGCATGTTCATACTCTTCTAAAATCAAACAACCTGCGCCTTCACCCACCACCAAACCATCTCGGCTTGCATCAAATGGACGTGGGGTTTTCTCTGGATGGTCATTTTGCACACTGGTCGCCAATAGCACATCGAACACGGCTGAACCCGCTGCACTGAGCTCTTCCGCACCACCTGCAATCATCACAGTTTGCTTGCCATATTTGATCGCTTCATAAGCTTGGCCAATCGCCATAGAACCTGAAGTACAAGCACTCGAAGTTGGTAGGGTTAAACCCTTTAAACCAAAATACACCGTCATATTGACTGCACTGGTATGCGACATCATACGAATGTAGGTCGTGGCATTCAGTTGGCTCATATTGTGCTCAATCAACATGGCGCCAAACTCACGTACGGCATCCACACTGCCCGCAGAGGAACCAAAGGCCACACCTGCATCACCACTTTTTAAGATATCCGCATGCAGTAAACCTGCATCTTCTAATGCTTTTTCAGCACATACCGTAGACATTAAAGCAACACGCCCCATGCCACGGGTTACTTTACGGTTAAAATGCTTCGGTACAGTAAATGACTCCACCGGGCCAGCCAATTTACTGCGTAAATCAGGATAAATCTCCCAGTCAGGCATATAGCGAATACCGCTTTTGCCTTGTGCAAACTGCTCAAAAATTTGTTCTGCGGTTTCACCCAAAGAAGTAATTCCAGACATGCCTGTTACGACAACACGTTTCATTAGATCAAGCCTCCATTGACTGAAATCACTTGACGAGTGATATAACTGGCATCATCACTACATAAAAACTTCACCGCTTTTGCGACTTCTTCTACCTGTCCCATGCGTTGCATCGGGATCATTTTCAAGGCGTGTTCTTTAACTTCTTCGTTCACCATTTCGGTTTCAATCAAGCCCGGAGCAACACAGTTCACCGTAATTTTACGTTTGGCCAATTCCAGTGCCAATGCTTTAGTCGCTCCAATCAAGCCTGCCTTAGCAGCGCTATAGTTCACCTGACCACGATTCCCCATGATTCCAGATACTGAAGACAAGGTCACAATACGTCCGCCCTTTTTCAAGCGAATCATCGGCATCATCAGGGGTTTCAGCACATTATAAAAACCGTTCAGAGAGGTCGAGACCACATCATCCCAGTCTTCATCGGTCAATGCGGGGAAAGCACCATCACGGGTTAGTCCTGCATTCAACACCGCACCGTAAAAAGCACCATGCTGTGCTATATCTTGCTCCAAAATGTCAGCAATCTTTTCACGCTCATTCACATCGAACATCAGTACATGACTCGCCTGTCCAAGCGCTTGAATCTCCTGAGCCACTGCTTCGGCCTCAGACTGTCTTGAGCGGGCATGGACCGTGACATCAAAGCCTGCCTTTGCCAACTCCAAAGCGATCGCTTTACCTATTCCACGACTCGAACCCGTGACTAAAACTCTTCTGTTCACACTAATTTTCCAATGATTTCATTCATATTTTCAGGCTCAAATACGCTCAACATAGCGCTGAACCGATGTTCTTGATATTCAATTTCACAATTAAACTGCCCCAAACCTTCGTGCAGATAACTTTGTTCGACCCGAATCTGCACGGTTGTACCCAAACTAAAATAGGCACAGGGTAACTGCATTTTACGCGTTCCCAATAAAAAGCCAATTTTCGGTGGCCAACCCTTGGTTTGCCCTTTATAGCCTGCATAGGCACTAATGGTCTGCGCCATCAGCTCAATACTGCTCCATGTGGGCAAGCCATCTAGCTCACAAAACATCAAATCAGCTGTGATATTAAGTTCTGCAATCGCAAACGTATCATTGGCTTCAATCAGATGACTTACAAAAACCATCGGTTTCGCATGTGGAATAAACTGTACTGCGTCCATCATGACAAAGCCGTCCCGAAAATTAAACTGATATTGCTCCCCCCAAAAGCAAAAGAATTACTCATCGCATAGCGAATGGGTGTATTCAAATATGGTGTAAGCACATAATTTTGCCCAGCCAAAACATCATCCAATTCACCTGCATGATGCAGCGGCAACCAAGATTGATCTAATAAAACCTGCTGGCAAATAAAGGCTTCGATTGCACCCGCTGCCCCCAGACAATGCCCTGTTTTATGTTTGGTACTGCTCAAAGCCACAGCTGCATTTGAGAAAACAGTCTGTACCGCCTTGATCTCCATCGCATCATTTTGGGGTGTAGAAGTCCCATGCAAATTTAAATACCCAATATCGCCTGCTTCAAGCTGTGCCATATCTAAAGCTTTTTGCATCGCCTCCGCAGCCCCTCGTCCTTCTGGATGTGGTGCCGAAATATGCCATGCATCCATTGACTCGCCACTCGACAGTAACATCACAGGAGCGGGCGTTTTGGACAGTAAAAACAGTCCTGCGGCTTCACCAATATTGATACCGTCACGGTTGGCACCACAGGGCTGACAAATTCCGCTCGATAAGCTTTCTAAACTATCAAAGCCATTTAAAGTCAGCTTGCATAAGGTGTCTACTCCACCGACTAAGACAGCATCGGCCAGATCGGCATTCAGCAGACGTTGCCCCGCCGCCAGCGCTTTAGCTGCCGAGGAACAAGCGGTAGAAATGGTATAGGCAGGCCCTTTCCAGCCCAAATACTGTTGTAAGGCTTTCGCTAAACTGCCCATTTCTTGCTTTTGGTGCTGTACAGACTGCGGTACTGACTGTTGAAACTGGACTTTTAAGACAGGCTCATTATCTGCGATGCCTGAGGTTGACGTGCCGATAATCACAGCAAGACGTTGTTGAGCAAACTGTGCTGTATAAGCATGAATTTCAGTTTCAATGTGCGCCAAAGCCGTCAGCGCAAAGCGTAGATTCCGTGAATCTGCACCGCTCAAGCTTTCAGGCACTGCTTGAAGCAAGGTTTGATCAGATGCACCGACCCAGACCGAACGCCCCACGATCAAATCCTCTCGTTGCGACAAAGTATTTTCTGTGCCTGTTAAGGCATGCTGAAGCTCAGTGGCATTTTGCCCCAAAGCCGATAGCGCCGCACTGAACTGAATCCCCACGGCTGAAACATGCTGTAGATTTTTAGTCATGATGGTCACCTTGATCATCTTCTAAAGTATTGCTCACCGTGCTGATCACCATTTGATAAGGCACTTGCAGATTATCCAGTTCAATTGTTCCTTCATTTTGCTGAATTTTCAACACGGGTTGCTGCTGTATATAAATGGTATCGTCTTTCTGCACGACCGCATTTTGAGCAGTATGTAAGGCAGCAAAATTTGGATACGTAGCATACAGAATATCACGCACCACATAATCAAAAGGCAACCGTTTCATTGGATCAATCCGCTGTTCAACTTCGACCTTTTGACCATCAAAACTGAGCTTAAACAACTGCTGTCCTGTGAGGCTGAGCGCTAACATATCAAGCGACTGCCCCCGTTGTTGCTGATACAGTAAAAAGCTGAAACTCTGGGTTTTCCACTGTACTTCGATTTGATCTTGACGTTGATAATTTTGCACAGCCCACTGCGGGGTCGCGAGTCCCTGCGCCTTGGGAATCCAGCTTTGGCAGGCACTACAGAGCAGAGCACTGGCTAAAACCCAACTGACGGTTTTCAAACGCAGCTTAAGTTTCATCAGTCAACGACTCTTTTTGCGGTTGTTCTTCTCGGCAATATTCGGCCAAAGTGCTCAAGCGTTGCTTGGCATTACGATGAATCGGGTTGCTTGCATCCCACGCATAACCTGCCAGTAAGGAAGCAATCATACGGCGGATTTTTTCATCCTGATGAGTGGAGAACACCACATCCTGAAACTCCCCCGAATACCATGACTCGACATAGGCACGAAATACTTGAATGCCTTTACGTAGTGGCTTTTCATATTGCTCCATCCAATCGACTGCCTGACCTTGCAGCACTTGCTCAACCAATGGCACCGCTAGACTGGACGATTTTAAGGCAATCGTTACCCCTGAAGAAAAGACAGGATCGAGGAACTCTCCCGCATTACCGAGTAGCGCATAATTGTTTGATGCCAAATGTTTCACATCGGCAGAATAGCCCACCAAAGTACGCACAGGAGTATCATGTTTGGCGTGACGCAGTACATGCGACAAACTGGCATCATCGGCTAAAATACGTTTCTGCAAGGCTTCAAGGTCATAATCTGCACTGCCGTCATAACCATATTTTTCAAAGAAATCCTGCTCCGCCACGATGCCAAATGAAGAACGCCCATCGGCAAAGGGAATCAGCCAATACCATGCACGGTGGTCTTTTTCATGTACGGTAATTAAAATTTTCTCACGGTCAAACTCAGGGTCATTCAATAGACCGTCTTCAATGTGGGTAAAGACCGCACGGCGCACAGGAAAGTCCGATGGGCTTTCTAAGTCGAGAAACTTCGGCAAAATACGGCCAAAACCACTGGCATCTAACAGGAACTTGCCTTGAATTTGGTAGCTGTTGCCTTGCTCATCTTTGACCGTCAAAATCGGCTGTGTGGATTTGACATCGACGGCCAAGACTTCATGGCCAAAACGGATGTCCGCGCCCATTTTTTCGGCTTGCTGTGCCAAAAGCTGGTCAAAGTTGGCACGTCGGACCTGCCATGTAGTGCCTGGGCCTTCACTAAATTTTTGGGTAAAGTCATAAAAACTACGCTGTCTGCCTCTTAAAAAAGCCGCGCCATTTTTAAACTGAAAGGCATATTCGTCGGCATGTGCACGCACCGTTTCCAATAAACCCGCTTCTTCTAAAAACACCATACACTGCGGCAATAAAGACTCGCCGATGGAAAAACGCGGAAAATATTGCTTTTCAATGACCGTGACTTGGTAACCTTTTTGGCGCAACAAAGCTGCAGCCGAGCTGCCTGATGGTCCCGCCCCAATAATTAAAACATCTGTCTGTTGCATGGTGCTCATTGCACTGTACCCTTTGACTCAGCTCTTTGGCTGATATTGTTGAACCACCACATGTTTTGCATCGGAGGATGTAAAAAGTGTGGCATAAATAAATGAAAAAATAACGCCCAGCAACACTGTTAAGCCAAAACTGTGAATGGCATAGGTATGACTAAAGGACAGCAAACCAAAACTAAAAAACGTCGACATCATGCACAGGAATAAAGCCATCCCCACCACCTGCGGATGATCATGTCCGTGGCGGTAGAAAATCGCATAGTCCACCCCAATCCCAATGATTAGGAAGGTACCCATAATGCTGAATAAATTAATCTCGACACCCAGCCATGCTTGAATCGCAAACGTGGTCATTAAGGCCATGCTGACAGGCAACACCAAAGGCAGAATGGATTTTTTGCCATATAGTGTCCCTAAGCCAATGGCTAAAATCACCAAAGCGCTGAGTAATAGCCACTGTGCCTGCTCACGGTGCTGTTTAAACAATTCAGACAGTTGATGAACGGGACGTAACAGTTGTACATCAGCATTCTCAAGCTGCTGTACGGCTTTGACATCATGCACATTTTGCAGCATCACCAAACGTTGTGTCGGACTCATCTGCAGAAAATGCAGAGGATGATCTTTAATGACTGCTTCGGTCAACAACGGTTGGTCTTTTAAATGGGCTTGCCAGTTTAAAACATCGGCTGCGTTGAGCTGTAGCGCTTGCGCATATTTCACTAAAGCTGGCTTGGGAATCGCCTGCAACATCGCGATATTGTGCTTCTGCTGCTCAAGCGAGGGAATCCACTGCCCTAAAGCTTGTACAGCATCCAACTTGCCAGCCTGTTGTAAGGGCGCAAGCTCTGCCAGTAGTTGCTGTTCGCGCTGCTCCAACTCTGCTGGGGTTCTGCCCTGTACCACAAAGTATTCACTGCTTTGCTGTTGCATAAAACGCGAACGAATATATTGATCTTCCTGCTTTAAGGTGGCATCCATACTTTGTAAATTACGGATGTCATCATTGCTTCTCAGCAAGGCGAGACTACTACCCATCACCAGTAGAATCAGTGCAATCATGCCATAACGCAGTGTGTTACGGCTCTGCACATAACTGCGTGCTTTGCCAATAAAGCCCAAAGCACGTATCGCAGGTTCCGCATTCAACGCAGGCAAACGTGGTAGCAATAAAATACTGGTCACCCATGCTGCGCTCAGTCCAACCATGGAAAAGACCGCAATCTGCTTAAAACCCGGAAATGGGGTAAAACTCAGCACTACATAAGCCAACAATGTAGTCATCAAACCCACAAATAGGCTTGGCAATAATGGTTTTAAAACTGCAAATCCATCCACCTGTCGGTGCTGAGACTGCATGGCCATAAAGTAAAATGAAAAATCGACACAAACCCCTATCAGACTGGCGCCAAAGACCAGTGTCATCAGGTGAATTTCACCGAAAACCCAATACGTCACCGCAAAGGCCACCAGACTGCCGGTACCGACTGCAACCATTTCCGTCAGCATCGGGCGTATCGAACGGAAGCCAAACCAGACCAGTAGTAATATTCCGATGGTCGAACCCACGCCAATAGTCGAGATTTCCTCTTTGGCAGAATTGGTGCCAAACTGTGCAAACAGTAACGTGCCTGTCCAGTGCGGTTTAACCTGCAACTGGTTGAGCTGCCGATTGATATTCTGAATAAATGCAGCAGTCTGCTCTTGGTAGGCAATGTTATAGGGACTGCTATTGAACTGAAGCACCATCAGGCGCGAGATGCCCTGCTCATCACGAATCGTGGCAAAGCCCTGCTCTAAATTGATATCGGCATTACTTTGTAGGGCACTTAAACCCACTGCATAACGGGGAAACAGCAATAAAGGATCTTGCTTGAGCATTTCAGCCGTGATTGGCATGCCCGGACTCATCAGTTGTAATAAGCCCTGCTCCATCAACGCGGCATCATCCTGCCCTTGCACAATCTGTTGATCTGTCTTAGATAATAGCCCTGCTTTGTGCTGATACAGCGCTTGAGCAAATTGATCAGGATCGAGTTGTGGGCGAACAGGTAAAAATAGCTGACTTTGGTCGGCTTGGGTTTTGAGTGCTTGCGTTGCCTGTTCGAGTTGCTGATCTGTTTTGGCATCCAGCACCACAAAGACTTTGTCATTTAACTGCTGACTGACATATTGCTGTGCTTGTTCCAGATAAGCATCTTGATGTGCCTCAGGCAGCAAAGCAAAAATATTGGTCTCAATCTTAATGCCTTTATTCAGCCAAGCCACGCCCAGTGCCAAAGCAATGACACACAGCACCAACAGCCACAGGGCGCTAAATTTATTTTGCCAATTGGAAAAGCGCATTTTCCACAGCCGTTAAAGTTTGAGGTTGAGCCGTTTGCTGGCTAAAACGAATGATGGTGCGATTATTGGCTTGTTCCAAAATCGTAATACGATCCACATAACGCTGACCTTGCGCATCAACTTGGACAAAAAGCTTTTTAAACAGACTGCTTTTCGGCGTTAAGCTGACATTCCACTGCGTCGGACTGTAATTGGCAGACACCACATTAAAGTTTTTAGCGAGTGCCGCTTCATTGCCCGACATCAACTGTAAAAACATCGTCGCTACAGAGCCATAAGGAGTCTTATCGACTTCAATTTGACTGGATGTGCGTTGTGTCTTTTGTACCAGCTTACGCGGTGTCACCACCAAATCGGCTTTGACTGGACTTTGAATCTGCCACAGCACCCCTTGGTTTTTGCTGAACAGCACCGTGCCTTTGGACACATAGGTTTTATTCAAAGTGGCCAATTTCTTCTGCTGCTCAAATTGGGCACGCACCACAGGCGTTGCACCGAGCTGAGCAAACACCTGTTTCAATTCAGTATTTTGTGCATTCACTGCGGGAGCAAGCAGTGTCATCACGCTAGCTGTACACGCAACCAAAATCGGCTTAAAAAATTTGTATCGAATCATGCTTGCATTACTCCGCTTTAAATTCAGGCCATGCATTTAAACAGTCCAGCAACACCTGTGGTGACTGGAAGCACATTTCACGTTTTTCAATATGTACCGCCACTTGCGAGGTATAACCCTTGGTCAGCTTTCTGCCTGAAACCGCATCGAAAATCAGATATTCGATTTTTAAGCGATTTTCCCATTCTTTCAAAACGGCGCGCACACGAATTTTTTGCTCAAACTCAATGCCTTGTACATAACGCACATGACTTTCAATCACCGGCCATGCATAGCCCGAGTCACGCATTTGGTTATAGTTATAGTGAAATTGATCCAGCAATTTGCAGCGCGCAATTTCAAAATATTTTAAATAATGCCCGTGCCACACCACATTCATGGTGTCGACATCATGAAAAGGCACTTCAATGATTACATCAGCATGCATGCTCATTTCCTATGAATATTGAACAGCAATGCTGTCTAACAGTTCTAAATCCTCAAAGCGATGAACCAATGCCTGAAGCTCTTGTTGCAAAGGACGATCTTCCGCTACATAGGTGAAGCTCTGAAGCACCCAGTGTTGAAATGCTGTTAAAACAGGGCTGAGTTCTGTATCTACCCCTTTGAGTTTGACCGCCTGAACCGCTGCACAGCTGAGTGCCACAATCACTTGTTCAGTCAGGGTAATCACTCGACTGGCATCACGCGCAGCAATGGTACCCATACTGACTTTGTCTTGATTATGACATTCGGTTGAGCGTGAGAAAATCGACGCAGCGAGGGTTTGTTTCAAGGCTTCTGCTGTCCATGCCGAAACCCCAATTTGCACCGCTTTAAAGCCATGATTCAACGGCAAACGCTCAGGGCTTGAACCGGTTAAATTGCGCGGCAAACCATTGTTCATTTTATAGTCGACCAACTGTGCCAACTGACGATCCATCAAGTCGGCAATATTCGCGATCATAATTTTCAGGCTGTCCATGGCTTGGGCAATATGTCCTCCATAGAAATGTCCACCATGCAGTACCCGCAAATTGACAGGATCAATCAATGGGTTGTCATTACTTGAATTCAGCTCATTTTCAATAAACTGACGCAACCAGACTTTAGAATCTTCAAATACCCCAATCACATGCGGCGCACAGCGCAATGAATAACGGTCTTGCAGACGTGAACTTTGGTGTTCAGTCTGCACTTCACTGTTTAACCAGTCACGTAACTGAGCTGCAATATGTTGCTGTCCTGGATGTGGTTTCTGCGCAAACAGGACTTCATCAAAATGGCTTGGATTCCCTTCTAAAGCCAAGACATTCAGGGCAGTAATCAAAGTACTGGCAAAAGAAATCTGTTCGGCTTTTTTATAATTCAGGCAGGCAATCGCGGTCATAACCGCTGTACCATTCATCAGGGCTAAGCCTTCTTTAGGACGCATCACCAAAGGCTGTATACCTTTTTCGGCATACACTTGTGCAATCGGCACAATCTGGTCTTGATAGTACACATCACGCTCACCGACCAAGGCCCCAGCGATATAAGACAAAGGCGTCAAGTCCCCACTGGCACCCACCGAACCTTCTGAGGGAATTACAGGAATGACATCTTCATTCAGCATCCAGACCAAACGCTGTAACAAGGCATGTGAAACACCCGAATAACCGCGTGCTAAAGAACATAAACGCACCACCACGACAGCACGTGCGGTAATTAAGTCTAAGTTTTGTCCCATGCCACAGCCATGAAAACGCGACAAATGTAGTGGTAGCTCATGCACTTGATGGGCTGGAATTTCAACCAAGCACGAATCGCCATAGCCCGTGGTCACGCCATAAATGACGCCTTCGTCTTGCAACAGCTGATCGAGGAAATCTGCGCCACGTTGAATCAATGCTGTCCATTCAGCAGAGGCAGGCAATGCCACCTGTTTTTCTTTACGCGCTACAGCCACAACATCTTCAATACTGAGCGGAGTTTCCCCAACAATTAACACAAGACTTATCCTTTATTCCAAAAATTATAAAAATTAAACCATTGATAGGGTGCGCGTATGCAATGCTGTTCCAACAGCTCCACATACTGTCGTGTGGTCTGTTGCATGGCCTGTAAACGCTCTTTACGTGGCCAGTTTAACTGCTCCGCGACTTGATGGATATGCACTTCAAAATGTGTATCGACTCGATAGCAAAACACTGCTAGCACAGGAGCTTTCAACAAACTGGCCAAAATCCATGCGCCCTGTGGCCACAGCGCCTGCTCACCTAAAAACGCAACCGATTGTACCCGATCTGACTGCACAGGTACGCGGTCTGCAGCCACAATCACCCATTCACCTTGATCCAACTTATCCTGTAAAATCAGTGCTGTTTCAATTCCCAACTCATCCACCGAAACCAAATTAACATCGGCATGTTCATTCAGCTTTTTTAAAAACTCATTGAATTTGGTGGCATGTTTTTGATAGACCAACACATTAATTCTCTGCGGATGCTCTGCTTTGACAGCGCGCAACAATTCAATATTGCCAAAGTGCGACACCACAATCACCGCACCTTTTTGATAGTGCGAGCGAAAGTGCGCATGACCATGTAGCTTTAAGTTCTGTTCAGGAATATGCCCAAGCCAACCTTCAATTTTATCTAAAATACATTCGCCAAATTGCATCAAATGCGTATAGCTATGCCAAAGCTGCGGCTCAGCCTGAAACGGTGACTGTGCACCTGCAAAATGATGCAGTTTTTTTAAGTACAACAGAGAAGCCTGACGCGCGGTATTGGAAAAGAGCCAGTACCATAAAATCACAAAGTACAAGATGACCCGACACAGCCAGCGCCCACCCAAACGGTAGAAACCCAGCATCAGCATCAGCGGCAACATCCCGCCCCGCTCTTTCACGGCGCTCCATTTCTGCATATGCTTCTCTGACCGCCTTAGCCTTTAACTTTCTGATAAATCAGTTTGGGGAACCGCAGCAGCATGCCACCTAACAAGCGACTATGCGCGCGCGCCATGCCCAAATTGTCACGCCAAACATCAAAATGTGAAATGCCACCTTCAGGGTAAACGACATGCGT
This sequence comes from Acinetobacter sp. TUM15064, assembly GCF_008980265.1. Classification (NCBI taxonomy): domain Bacteria; kingdom Pseudomonadati; phylum Pseudomonadota; class Gammaproteobacteria; order Moraxellales; family Moraxellaceae; genus Acinetobacter; species Acinetobacter sp. TUM15064. The sequence goes on from NZ_BKFU01000017.1 coordinate 26,142, forward strand.
GGGCAAATTGATAAACGGCACATTATCCCATTTCAAACGCACCAAAATTTCCGAGTCAAAGCCCATCCGCGGTTGAAACTTGGCTGTATTTAGAATGTTCACCGTCTGCGCCAAAGGATAAACACGAAAGCCACACATGCTGTCTTTAATCTCAAAAGACAGACTGTTAATCCACACCCAAATATGGGTTGCATAACGGCCATAGAGACGTTTTTTTGGAACAGTCGCATCAAAGATCGGCTGACCAATAATCATGGCTTTGGGATGCTGGATAGAGGTGTCTAAAAAGCGTTGCACATCCTGCCAATCATGTTGTCCATCGGCATCCAGTTGCAAAGCATGGCTATAGCCACATTGAAAGGCATGCTTGAGACCCGTGATCACCGCCTGCCCCTTCCCTTGATTGTGGGTATGTTCAACCAAATCGACCCTTGGGTAGTCCTGCGCAAGCTGATGTAACACTGTTGTACAATCAGCATCACTGCCATCATTCACCATAATGATGGGTAACTCAAAAGCGCTTAAATGTGACAGTAACGCAGCCAAATAATGCGGATGGTTATACACAGGAATCACAAAGCAGTGTTTCATTTTTGTCTCTCGGCTTAAACGTCTACAGGGACAGCAAACAGCAAACGTCCTGATGCCAATATTTTGTCATGATTTTTCAGCTCAAAACTGATCTTATGTACTTTACGGCTGAGCACCAGTTCCAGCGTTTGATACGGTTGGATCAGCCCTTGAAATTTTAACTGCTCAAAACCATTGCACCACAGTAAATCTGCCCAATTTTGTTTGGCAAAATGTTGAATAAATCCAATTTGCCCTAAGCCCGGATAAATCGGGAAGTTCGGGAAATGCCCTTTAAAGCATTCCAGCTCAGGCACAAACTCCAAAGCATAACTGATCTGCATATCCTGAGACTGCTGTGTCAATACCACAGGCAAGGTCATCGGCTGAAAGAGTGATTTTAAATACTGTTTGTTCAGCTTCGATTGTGCATTTTGTGGCATTTGCGTTAAAAACCGCCACTGCCGCGGAATCGCGATACTTTCCAATTTCAGTTGTAAGTGTTTTTTCAGCTGTGCGGTAAAGGCAGCTTTACCCTTTTCAATGAGCAGCGCCCTTGCATCATCCGTTAACACTGCCACCACCGCCAACATCTGACGCTGTTCTTTTTTATGAATTAAAACATGGCACTGCTGTATTTCTGCCAACTCAGCGATTTTTGCTTCAATCGCATCGAGACTTAACCGCTTTTCTTCGAGTTTGACAATGCGATCCAAACGCCCCAATAACTGGAATGGACTTTTGGGATTATCTGCATCCATAACCTGCACTTTATCTCCCGTCAGAATCCAATCCTCGCTATAGGCATGGTTGGTTTTAACGGCTAACTCTTGCTGCTCGGCGCAGTTAATTTCGACATTGGCAAAGGGTGTCCATAGTGCATCATCCGCCTGACGGTGAGCAATCCCGCCTGTTTCAGAACTACCAAACACTTCGGTAATGGGACGGTTCAGCAAAGGACGCACGCCTGCATCCAACTTTCCGCCAGAGGAATAGACCCGATGGCAGTCTTGCAACACCACATCTGTGGTCCAGCGCTTCAACAATGCAGGACTTGAAATCAGATAATTGGGCAGTTGCAGATGGGCAATTTTCTTTTGAAGATCGACCACATCTTCAGGGAAAGCCAGTTGTTTTTGGTAGAAACTACGTCCACTGGCTAAGGGCCACAACAGCTTAAACAACAAACCATAAATATGCTGATGACTCACCGTGGCAATCGCAACTGCCTGCTCAGGCAAATCAAAACTGGCTTCTAAACCACAGACTTCATTGAACAATTGTTGCAAGGTGCGCGGAATCTTTTTCGGCTGCCCTGTTGAACCCGAAGTATAAAAATACAGCTGTGCCTGATTGAGAAAGGCAGCATCAAATTGAAGCTCAAAGGTTGACGTGGCTGTCGACGGCAAACGTTTTAAAAAATAAATCTGCTGTTCAGCCAATTCTTTTTCTAAGTCGCTGACCCGATGCGGCGGCAACAGCACTTGCTTACCTGCTTGCAAGGCTGCAAACAACAATACCAAAAACTCATAACTATCTTGTTCCCAAAGCGCCCATACTGGCTGTTCCAACTGCTGAATTTGCGTAGCCTGCCCAGCTACATCCAACCAAAAAGTGTGAAAGGACACAAAACTTGAGTCCGCCTGAATACACAAGGGACGCGATGAATGGAGATGGTGTTGAAAATGACAAGACATAAAATTTGTTTTTAAAAACCGTATTTCTAATCGCTATAGTTCGAGGCCACTGTTTCAGTTGCCCTGACGGAAATGCTGTTATTTCTGTGCCTGATGCAGTCGTTGCTGGCGTTTACGCAACACAAACTCGCCCAGTAACAGTCCACCCATCAAGACATAAGAGATCAAACCGTTATACAGCACCCAAATCTTCATCGGTGCAAAGAAAACAGTGATCAGGGCAATGACCGCATTGATGCAAAAAAAACCACACCAAACTTTGGTCACTTGACGGGTCCATTCTACTCCTTCTTCGGGCAGATTAGGCTCTGCCAAACGTGCAAAACGTTCAATCATTGAAGGCGGTCGAATCAAGGTGCTGGCAAAAATAAACAGTGCCCCAAGACTCATAAAGACAGGATAGAGTTTAAGCCACGCATGATCTTTTAAAATCAAACTCAGCCCGCCACATAAAATGGCAAAACCTGTCAATGGCCACAGCAGGGCATTGCCCTTACTCAAGAGACGTAAAATGCCCAGTGCAATCAATACAGCACTGACCCAGACATACTGTCCATGTGCCAAAGCATAAGCGACAAAAAAAGGATAGAGGATCAATCCGATCCCTGCTACCCCTTTTAAGATGTTGTTCATGCAACTGACATATTCTGAATGACGACCACCACATCTTCTACGGTGCGCACATTTTTAAAGTCTTCAGGGTTGACTTGTTTGCCTGTCAACTCTTTAATTTTTACCACCAAATCAATGGCATCAATACTGTCAACATCGAGGTCTGAAGCTAGGTTTGACTCTAATTGCACATCTTCAGGCGCAATTTCAAACAGCTCTTCCATCCATTCACGTAATTTTTCTAACACGGTTTCTTGTGCAAGCATAGCAACCTCTTATGCTGTTTTCTGTGCTTCAACCAAAGCCACTAAGCTTTGAATTGATTTAAAATGTTCTTTGGTTTCTGCAGACTCTGCATTCAAATGAATGCCATAACGTTTTTTCAATGCCAAGCCTAATTCAAGGGCATCAATCGAGTCCAAACCCAGACCATCGCCAAACAAAGGCGCGTCTGTATCAATGTCTTCAATACTGATGTCTTCAAGGGCAAGGACATCAATAATCATTTGCTTTAATTCATCAGCAAGATTAGTCATTTAGGGATAACTCTTGGTTAAAAAACCACTGTAATTGTTGATTTAATTGACGTACATTTTTTGGATTGACCGTTACGTCATCCAATACGTCTTCCACGCGGATCGCATCCAAGACTTTTACATGGATATGAAAAGGCTGTTCTGGAATGTGATACCATTTTTCGTTTTTAGTGAGTGTCGAGGGCGTACAGCTAATTAGCACAGGCCGAATCGGTACCCCTGCCCTTAGTGCAATATTGGCTGCGCCACGCTGGAACTCGTTCAACTGCTCACCTTTGGCCGTCCGTGTTCCTTCAGGAAAGATGAGCAATGAGGCAGCATGGTCTTGTTGTAATTTATGTACACAGTCCTGAATAAACTGCTCGGAACCTGCATTTAAAATATAGCCTGCGCTTTGTACAGGGCCTTTGGTAAATGGATTCGACCACAGCGCCTGTTTCACAACGCAATTCGCTTGTTCCATTAAACCAATTAAAACCACCACGTCAATCAGTGTCGGATGATTGGCAATCACCAGCTCTTGTTGGCTGTGCTGTAGCTTATCTAAACCTTCAACCGTATAGGTCATAATGCCCAGTTTTACCATCATCTCGGTAAAACCTTTGAAACTGTGCTTAATGACCTTTTGGGTGCGCTGCTTGCGAACTTCTGGGTCTTGTGAACTCAGCTTGACCATTGGTGCAATCAAACTACCAATCGCCACACCGCCTAAGCCAAAACTGGCAAAGCTAAAGCCCGTTGCCCCAACACGCCATGCATAGTTGGCTTTTTGCTTGATTTCATCTAGTTTCAGCATTTTGTCCACACTTCAAATTCGGTTTCGTTGTTATTGTTCCAAAACGCATTAAACGCTAAAGCTTGTTGATAAGCAGGATCTTGAGCGATGTGATGCTCTGACTCTAAAATCAAATTTGCTGGCGCTAATGAAATCACAGCACCCATCGCAAAAGCAGCAAATGGCTGATGCTCGATATAAATTTCAGGTAGTGCATCATCATAATACACCAGCAAAACCTGACGGGCTTCGGGCTGTGTTTTTAACCACGCATAGGCTTCAATCAACCCGTCATTCCACGAGCCTGCCAAACTGGTCGCAGGTGTCGCATCCTGACATAAAATAGAATACAAGCCTGAAATTGCATTATGAACCGAGGTTGAAAACTGTGTCGGTGAAGGCGTTTGCTCTCTCAAGACATCTTCTAATATATTCAGCGTTTTGGCTTCATCGCCATATTGCGACACCCAAACAATATAATCGACATTGCAGGTATCTAAAGCTTGTATGGCACTATTCAAAGCCAGCTTTGCCAGACGCGATAAACGTCGACGTTGCATCGCAGGAATGTGTTCTATAGCTGATAATTCTTGATCAACCGAACTTAGATTTAAGCGGGATACGTGGAGTTGCATCATCATGATCAGTGTTTAAAAAATTGACAAATTATCAGGCGCGCAATTATAGCACCGAGCCAAATTTTTCACAAAAAATAACAAAACCACGTTGTTTTCAAAAATAAAAATGTGAAATACCATTCACTTATCAATAAAAAATTGCCGCTTTTTTTATCAATACCTCTAAATTGGCGGATTTTTAGTATCCCCACGTAACATGGACTACATTTAACCTACACGTTGTATCATTTTAAAAGATCGCACCATAAGCCTTTGATTATATCTATTGGCAAACCAAAGGCTTAAAAAGAAAGGATCTTCATTAAGCTTGGGCAATGACGGGCTCAGTTTGTGGCAAACGACGTTTGATCACGGCATAAGCTACACCAGTCACCACGCTTCCAATCGCAATCGCCAATAAATATTTTAATGGATAATTCATCGCATTCGGAATGATCAGCACCATTACACCGCCGTGCGGAGTGACCAATTCACATTTAAACAATGCAACCAAAGCCCCCGTTACAGCACCACCTGCGATCGTACATGGAAGCACTCGAATCGGATCTTTGGCTGCAAACGGAATAGCTCCTTCCGAAATAAAACATAGGCCAAGGACCACAGCAGCCTTCCCTGCATCTTGCTCAGGTTTGGCAAATTTATGCTTTGCCAGAAAAGTTGCAATTGCCATACCCAATGGCGGTACCATACCCGCGGCCATGGTAATCGCCATCGGTCCGTATGTTTGTGACGTCAGTAAGCCTACCGTAAAGGCATAAGCGGCTTTATTAATTGGCCCCCCAACATCAATACACATCATACTCCCAAGAATAATCCCCATGATCATGGCATTGGTCGTACCCATATTGGCAAGGAAGTGTGTAAGTAATTCAAACAATTGTGCAACAGGCTGTCCAACCACATAAATCATGATTAAACCAACAGCTAAACTGGCTAATAGTGGAATAATCAAAATTGGTTTTAAGGCTTCTAGGCTACTTGGGAGTTTTAATTGTTTCGATAAAAATAACGCAATATAACCTGCAATAAAACCTGCAACTAAGCCACCGAGAAAGCCTGCCTCTAATTGTGTTGCAAGCAAGCCTCCAATCAAACCAGGGGTTAAACCTGGACGATCCGCAATAGAATAGGCAATGTAACCTGCCAGCATAGGTACCATGAGGGTAAATGCTGCAGCGCCTATTTGTTTTAAGGATGCTGCAAAGCTCCCTTCAACAGGATTGAGGCCAAACATAAACGAGATCGCAATGATCAAACCGCCCGCCACCACCATCGGCAGCATGAAAGACACCCCCGTTAAAAGGTGTTTATAAATTCCAGCTTTTTCTTTGTTTTCACTTTCTGTCTTGGTGGCTGTCTGCTTACCCGTTTCAAGCACTTTGGCCTCAGCAATTGCATTTGCAAAAGTCTTATCGGTTTGCTTAAGGGCAAATCCCGTACCGCAGCGATATACACGTTTGCCTACAAAGCGATCGGTATTGACCTCAATATCCGTTGCTAAGATCACCACATCTGCATTGGTAATACATTCTGCCGATAAAATATTTTTAGCCCCAACCGAACCTTGGGTTTCAATATCAATCTGATAACCATGCTTTACTGCACCTTGTTGCAAGGCTTCGGCCGCCATAAACGTATGTGCAACACCAGTTGGACATGCTGTAATTGCGACAAACCGTGTAACCTCCGCATTGTCTGCAATAGGTTCATCTACAGCATCTGAATGCTCAAAGACTTGTTGCAAAAGCATGGTCGCATCGTGTTGCGCGGCACCCAAACGAATGACTTTCACAACTTTGTCACGCAGTTGATCTGTATCTGTCGACTTCTGTCCCACAAAAACAACCGTATCAATAGCATTTGATAAATCGAGATGTTCGACTGACGTCGCTACATGATTGGAAATACCAAGTGCTGTTGCTGCTTTGGACAATTTTTTGGCAAAAATCACTGCATTAATCGGCTGCTCGGGACTATGTGGCACAAATAGAATATGTTTTATCTCTTGCATCGTATTAACTCAATGATTGGACTGAGATTTGCGATTTCAAATCTTCAATAACAGCAAATTCTGGAAGGGCAAACCCAATTTGGGTCACAGCATTGCTCGCAATTGCGGTTGCTGTTTTCAATGTTTCTTCTGGGGAAGTTGAACTCAACAAGCCATGAATCATCCCTGCCACTAAGGAATCTCCTGCACCGACCGTACTTTGGACGCTGACCTTCGGTGCAGTAGCATGCAGGGATTGTGTGCGGTGAAGCCAGTTCACCCCGTTTTCACCCATCGAGACCACAATGTGTTCTATCTGACTATTTAAACGGGCAAAAAGGTGCTGTTGTTCTGCAAAAGTTTCTGCTGGCAAATGGTAAGTTTCTGTCAACTCATCCGTATTGGGCTTAATCAACCAAGGATGGGCAGCAATTGCCGCTTTCAATGCAATACCACTGGTATCCACTGCGACTTTTTTACCCTCAGACTGTAACCATATAATCAGCGTTGAAAGCTCTTCTGCAGAAAAACCTTGTGGCAAACTACCTGCAATCACAATCGCATCCACTGCAAAAATCAGTTGTGATAAGCGCTCACGTAGCTGTTGTTTTGCGGTGGTATCCACAAAAAAGCCCTTGCCATTGATGTCTGTCATCTGACCAGAGGCTTCTGCAACTTTAATGTTTTGTCGTGTTTCACCTGCAACATAAATAAATTGGTTATCAAATTGCTCTTGCTGGATATGATGGTCAAAAATTTGACGGTTTTCTTGCCCCAAAAAGCCACTCACAATCAGTTCATGTCCCAAATCCTTAAGGACCTGTGCCACGTTTAAGCCTTTACCTGCTGCATGGCTTTGGGCCGTTAACTGACGATTGACCTCACCAATTTTTAGTTGATCCAATTGCACGGTAAGGTCAATTGCAGGATTCAGGGTAATGCTTAATATCTTAGCCATTCGGTAATCACTCCACCAATGCACGTACGGCAGTTGCACTGTCACAACTTAAGGCTTGCCGTGCGATCTGTTGGCAATTTATATAGTTCAAACCACGAATTTGCGCCTTCACCAATGGAATACTGGTACTCGACATACTCAACTCATCCACGCCCAAGCCCATCAATACAGGCACAGCTTTTGGGTCAGCAGCCAATTCACCACAAATGCCCACCCATTTACCATGCTGATGTGCTGCCCGAACCGTCTGATCAATCAATAACAAAATACTCGGATGTAAGCCATCAGCTTCAGCAGACAACAGCGGATGACCACGGTCAATCGCCAGAGTATATTGAGTCAAGTCATTGGTTCCAATACTAAAAAAATCAACTTCTTGAGCAAGAATCGGAGCCAATAATGCTGCCGCAGGAACCTCAATCATAATACCGACTTGTAAGTTTTCACATGGATGCTGTATGCGAACCTCATCCAAAATCGCTTTTGCTGCTCGCCATTCTTCAACCCGCCCAATCATAGGAAACATAATCCTTAATGGGCGATTATCCGCCGCTTTAAGTAAAGCAACCAATTGCTGACGTAACAATTCTGGCTTACGTAAAGTCAGACGAATACCACGTAAGCCCAAGAATGGATTTTCTTCTTTTTCAATAGGCAAATACGGCAAAGGTTTGTCCCCACCCACATCAAGTGTACGTACCACCAATGGACGACCCGCCAAAGCATCTAACACCACCCGATAATCGGCTTCCTGTGTAGCCTCATCAGGCGCACTGCTGTGTGACATAAAGACCAATTCTGTGCGTAGCAAACCAATTGCTTCTGCCCCATCTGCCACAGCCTGTATCGTAGCGCCCACTTTGCCAATATTGGCTGCAATTTCAACTTGATGTTGATCCAGTGTGATGGCAGGTTCTAAACAGTGCTGTTCCGCTTGTTCTCGTAACTCACGCTGGCGTTGGCGCTCTGCAATAGCATGATCAATCTGGCTTGGCTCTGGTGAGACCACATACTCACCTGTATCCCCATTAATCAGCACGGTGGCATGGTTCTCAATACTTAAAACAGTTGCACCCGCACCTACGACCGCTGGAATAGCCAAAGCACGTGCCACAATAGCACTATGGGCACTCGCCCCACCAACCGCAGTCAAAATACCTGCAACCCGGTCTTTATTCAGACGAGCAACATCACTTGGACCAACATCATGCATGATTAAGATATAAGGTTGCTCGGGTTCTGTGACCTCAGCAACACCGCACAAAGCAGCCAAAACACGCTCACCAATATCTCTCAAATCAGCCGCACGCTCTGCCAGTAAATGATCACTAAGTGCAGCCTGCGCAGTCGCAGCCACTTCAATATGCTCATGCCAAGCCGCCGCAGCAGACAACCCTTGTTTTAAACCGCGTTGCACACTTTGGATGAGGTCTGGGTCATCCAGCATTTCCAAATGTGCCATGAAAATCTGCTTAATGGCGGTAGATTCAGTATGTGCAATGAATTGACGTAAGCTGTTTTTCACCTGATGAAGCGCAATTTCAAGCTTTTCATTCTCAGCTTTAAAGCTCTGTCCGAGACGTTCATAGCTAAATTCACGTGGCTTCACCACATGTGCAGGACCAAAAGCAAGGCCAGTTGATGCTGCAATACCGCAGCTCCCCGTATCGCCATGTGATTCAAAACGCAGTAATTCCAAAGTATTTACGACTGGGTCACTACTGCTGTGCTGATGAGATACAAGGTCAACAGCTTCAACCTCTTCTCCTAAGCCCTGTTGAACTGCATCAATAATCTGTTCTAAGCCTGCTACAGCATCGGTATCAGGTTGTGCAATAAAAGTCAGAGTTTGACCACGACGGCATCCCATGGCTAATAATTTGGTTAAACTTTTTGCCGAAACGTAAGCCCCCTCATCTACAGCAACGAGAATATCCCCTGCAAATTTCTTGGTCATATTGACCAAGTGTGTCGCGGGACGCGCATGTAGTCCATGAGCGTTGGCTAAGACAATACGACGAGATGGCCAATCAGGAATCAGTTCAGCACCAATTAACTGCGCCAACTGGTGACTATCTTGCTCTTGGTTGAGGGTATGAACTTGTTCAGTATCAAACAAAATATCCATTAATTGTTGAAACCGTGGCATATCCAGTTGCTCATTACTGGCAATACACACCAAAGTCTTGAGCATTTCCTGCTGATGACTTAAAACCTGTTCCGCTTTTACCAAACTTACAGCTGGGCTCAAAACATGCTGGTTCGAAGTGATCGACCAGACCCCCTCCCCTAAATGAATCATGCTTTTTAGGTTTAAACCCGACAGAAAACCACACTCCACCATTTTTTGCTGTTTCAGCAGCTGTGTTGCCTGCCAAATCAAATCCTCCACATCCAGTGCAGGAACTTGAGTGGCGATTAAATTTTCATGCAATGCCAAAGATGCTGGTTGGGCTTGTAATAATGCAATAATTTGCTCTGCAGATTGAGCCTGTTTCACTTGGTCAGCGACCTCGTTAATTAAAGCCCGTGTCAAAACTTGTAAGACTTGCAAATGCTCATCTGATTTCGCAGCAATCACCACCGCTAAATAAATTTTATTTTCACCGTCCCAAACAATTCCTTCAGGAAAGTGCGCCAGACGAATACCCGTTTTTAAAATAGATTGGCGCGACTGAGGTGTCCCATGCGGAATGGCAATTCCTTGCCCTAAATACGTTGCACTTTGTTGTTCGCGCGCGGTCAAGCCATGAATATAATCAGGGGTAACCAATTGGTCTTCGACTAAGATATCGACTAGACATTGCAACGCTTGTGCCTTATCAGTGGCGTGTTGTTTCATTCGAACATGTTGTATATCTAGCGCGAGCATAAAACGTCCTTGCAAAGCAGCATAGTGAGAAGCCATGCCTTTTTTACTGGAGAAAAAATAAAAGTCGAATTCTACTCAGGATTTACCCGAAAATCTGTATATTTTAGTCAATCATTTAAATGATTGTTATCGTGAATAAAGGTTTAATATTTTATGAAGAAAAATTTTCATAAATTATAAATAGTTAAGAATAGTTAAAAAAAGAGAAGGAAATATGTTCCTCCTCTTTTTATTTTTCAACTAGATATAGTATTGCGCTCTTTTTTTGGCAAATTTATCGAGCTGCTTTAAAAAGCCTTCAAAATAGTCTTTTTCTTTTTCTTCAGTACGATATCCAGCGTAGAGAGTACGACGCAAACCTTCAGGTGCTACACAGTCCAAACGACGTGAAGTCACCCAGCCTTTTTGTTCATATTCATTCACTACCCAGTCTGGCAACGCACCAATACCACGACCACTTGCCACCAACTGGATCAGCATTTGAGTCAGATCGGTGGTACGGATTTGTTTTGGCAGAATATTGGCTGGAATAAACAGACGCGACATAATATCCAAACGATGTTTATCAACTGGATAGGTAATAAGAGTCTCTTCGGCAAGCTCTTGTACAGTAATCTCTTTAGCACGAACCAAAGGATGGGTATTGGATAAGACCAAACGTGACTCGTACTCAAAAATTGGGAAATATTCTACCCCTTTTAATGCAATCGGATCGGCTGTAATCAATAGGTCAAATTCGCCCGTCTGTAATAATTCATGCGGGTTCGCCTCAAAGCCTGAAGCAAAGTCCAAATCAACATCAGGATATTGCTGACGATATTGATTTAACAACGGCATTAACCAATCAAAACAACTATGACACTCAGAAGAAAAGGTAATGCGTCCTGTTTGCCCATGTACGATACGGGTAATGTCGCTTTGTGCAATTTGTACCTGTGGTAACACCTCATCCGCTAACTTTAATAGACGCTGTCCAACATTCGAAAAACTAACAGGGCGACTGCGACGATTCACCACCTCCACACCAAACCATTGATCAAGCTCACGCAACTGGTGCGATAGTGCTGAAGGGGTTAAACACAAATCCCCTGCAGCAGCGACCAATGAGCCATGCTCTCTTAAGGCGGTTAAAGTTTTTAAATGGCGGAGTTCTAACATCTGGCTCAACTCAAGGTTTAATTTTAATAGATACGGTATAGCTTAACTGATAATTACGCCTAATACTTAATATTTTTCACCTTTAAATTAAACTTATTAATTTATTTCATTATTTAATTTTAAATCATGCTGTCTATAACAAAAACTTTACCGCCCTACACGGTATGTAAATATATTCAGCACACAATCAATAACTCAGAGATGCAAGCCACAATTTACTGCTGAAGCCCGTTTTAGACATGAAAGCAACTCTCAAACAAGTAAAGAAAATGATTGGCACGATCAACTACAAGTTAAAAACCACAGCTAAACACTTTTTATGGGTTAAGCTCAACCCTCCCTATTGTATACCTGAGTAATATTCATCTCACTTATATAAAGCTGATGTTTTCGAACACCTCCAATCAACTAAAGCACACTACATTATTTGCCTCAGCCTTGGTTTTTGATGTTCCACGTGAAGCATCATGTAAGCAGGGAGCAAAAGTCGTTTGTATCTCAAACTAACGAGATACAAAACAAGGCATGCAAAAACAAAAAAAGCTTCCTATTTTGGAAGCTCTTTTCAATCTTAACTTAACTATCAATCGTGAGTTTTAAAATCTCAGCCTTGGTATAACCTCTTTCTTTTAAAAGATGTTGAATGGCTTTTTTCTCATCTTGATCTTCAAGAAATTTACAGCGTTGGATCAAACGCATATCAGTTTCAAATTGGAAATTATGACGACACTCCAATTCCTTATTAGAAGGCGTAGTAAAAAAATGCAGCACTGTTAGATACTCTCTTTCTTGCTGTTGAAGTGGCCCGCCTTCAACGAATACCTATCTAACACAACTGTTAAACACCCTTTGTGTAAATGATGACGAATCTCGATCCATTATGCAAGTTTAGGCCGCTCAAATGTTCTCTCTATATCCATTACAAGGCTAAGTGCATATCTTAATCATCGACTCAACTCGCTTTTGATCATGAAAATTCATCAGCTCATCCTGAGAATTCTTCACCCAATCTGGATTGATCTGTCTTTTAGACGTTTTAAACTGTCTGGTTTAAATATATAACCATTCAATATGTCGAAGCTCGAACGTCAGAAACTTACCCTCCCCACAGGTCATGACAAACTGCTCCTGCATTCCTGCTGTGCACCTTGTTCAGGTGAAGTCATGGAAACCCTGATTGAGTCAGGTATCAATTTTTCCATCTTTTTTTACAATCCCAATATTCATCCCGTGAAAGAATATCTAATTCGTAAAGAAGAAAATATTCGCTTTGCAGAAAAACATCATATTCCATTTATTGACTGTGATTACGATACAGACAACTGGTTTGCACGTGCCAAAGGGATGGAAAATGAGCCAGAGAAAGGCATCCGTTGTACCATGTGTTTTGATATGCGGTTTGAACGAACGGCGTTATATGCGGCAGAACATGGCTTTAGCCTAATCAGTAGCTCTCTCGGCATTTCCCGTTGGAAGAATATGCAACAGATCAATGAATGCGGACACCGTTCTGCTTCACATTATGCAGGCATTCAGTACTGGGACTATAACTGGCGCAAACATGGCGGTGCGGTACGCATGCTAGACATCAGCAAACGTGAAGAATTTTATCAACAAGAATACTGTGGTTGCGTGTATTCACTGCGGGATAGCAACCGCTGGCGCATGAGCCAAGGCCGTGAGCGCATCAAACTCGGAGAAAAGTTCTATTCAAATGCTATGGATCAGGACAGCTGATTTTAGTCTGCAGACGCCACATACCAATTTTTCCAAGAGCTGGTTCCACGTACCGCAATCGACACGGTCGGAATCAGCTTTTCTTTTAAAATCGCTGTTTGTCCAACCGCTTTGGCTAAGCGTGCTTTGACGGAATGAATGCATTCACGGTCACCAAATTCACAGCGGTCTAAGCTGGTTCCACCACAAGGACCATTAGCCAAGCCTTTGGGGCAAGTTTCTGGGCAAATGTACAGGGTCTCGCCTAAACGGCATTGACCACAACTCTCACAGCCCACCACCGCATGCTTACTCAAATGTTCCGTTTTCAGTAATGCATTGTTGGCTTTCGTTCGATCCCAAACATTAAAATTAAAAATAAACCGCCCTACTCCTTTAGCCAGTTTAGATTCAAATAAAGCATCGTGCATCAGATGCAGATGTTGGTATTTAATGATCTGACTTGAGGTCGCAGGCCGTGAATAATAAGTCAGCTTCGGATGAAATTCCGTACCTGTTTGCACCTGCCAAAGCGTATTCCAAAGTCGTTCACACTCAGCAAAACTCAAGTGTCGATATTCTTCAATATAGCGTTCCAACAACATTTGTTCTTCAGGCTGATGGCAAGCCGATAAATGCACTCCCGCAAAGCCCAAATGTCGACACATAAGAATCTGTAATGCGCAGCGCACATAAACGCGATCACTTAAACCCTGTTCTTTTTCCTGTTGCAACACTTTCAATATATGCGGGGTAATCACAATGCCGGCTACTTTATGTTTCAGCATAAACTTAGCCCGCGCTAAGGTCAGTGGCATAACGCAGGCTAAAATTTTCTGCGCATACTGATGTTGCACTAAAAATGCATGCGCATCCTGTAAAGCAGCCATGTCATAGCCCAATTGGGTAATCACATAATCCGCCCCTGCTTTCATCTTTTTATGCAGTTTCAGATATTGTGCCTCTTTTTCCGCTTCCGCATATTTAAACGGATTAAACGCCACACCGATATGAAAACCGCCTTGGCGTTTGGCTTCCATGACAGCATTCACAGACTCCAAATAACGTGTCCGTGGCTCTAAGTCATGGCTGTAGTGGTGCTGTTTTAATTTATCGCCCGTTAAGAGCAACAGGTTCTTTTGACCCTGTGTTTTTGCATTCTGCAAAAACTGCTCAAAGTCCCGTATATCGCGCGCTTTCCCCGAAAAGTGAATGACTTTTTCAATCGCTTGTGGATACTGCTTGGCGACCATTAAAGGCGCTTCATCGTCATCCGCATGTACCCGATCGGCCAGCGTCATAGCCGCAGGAAAACCTGCAAATTGAGTTTTGACAGGCGATTGGGCTTGCTGCACGCTTAAGTATTCAACCAATACGCAAAATTGTTGCTGTGCAAAATATTGAGCAAGTAAGGACATCACAGGAGAAATAATCCAGAGGATTAAAAAAAGAAGAATTATAGTACAAATCAAAAAGAGATGACGAATCGTCTGATTATTCACTATGGCACATTTAATATTTCGTTAACTCACCCTCTACCCGATAAGTGCCCCCCTGATCTGATTACTCAATTGCAGTGTCCATCTCGAATTAAACCTGATGCTCAAATGCAAAAAAGAATGACTTGAGCGCTCAACCACACGCCACCCATAGCACAACATTTGTCTAGACCCTTATTTACTACGCCGATTGACTTATTTTCGATAAGATTGTTCTTTTTTATGCTTTTCAATCGCTTAAAGACTAAGCACATTTAAGCTTTTTAAAATAAAGGTCTCTTTTCAAGCTGAGATTGACTGTGTATAACAATGGACAACTCAGGGAAATGATTCGCGCATAGGCAAAAGCCTGAAAAAAGCTTAAACTATGTGCCAATGAAAACAAATGATACGTCGTCCATGACGACAACAATGAAGGTGAAGGTTGATGCCGCTCAATACTGTTGAAGAGCTAGTTGCAGATATCCGTGCAGGTAAGATGGTCATCCTGATGGATGACGAAGATCGTGAAAATGAAGGTGATTTAGTTATTGCAGCGACCCATGTTCGCGCAGAAGACATCAACTTTATGATCACCCATGCCCGTGGTTTGGTGTGCTTAACGCTCAGCCGTGATCGCTGTAAACAATTGAATCTTCCATTAATGGTCGATGCCAATGGCGCACAACATGGCACCAACTTCACGCTTTCAATTGAAGCGGCAGAAGGTATTTCTACAGGGATTTCACCTGCGGAACGTGCGCATACCATTCAAACGGCTGTAGCGGCACATGCCAAACCATCAGACATCGTTCAACCGGGTCATATTTTCCCATTGATGGCGCAGCCTGGCGGTGTACTGCACCGTGCCGGGCATACCGAAGCAGGTTGTGATTTATCTCGCCTAGCGGGTTTAGAGCCTGCATCGGTCATCTGTGAAATCATCAATGAAGATGGCACAATGGCGCGTCGTGCCGATCTTGAAATTTTTGCTGAAAAGCATGGTTTAAAAATTGGCACCATTGCGGATCTGATTCACTACCGTATGACCAATGAGCAAACGGTTGAACGGATTGATCAGCAAAGCATTGATACCGAATATGGGACTTTTGACTTATATCGTTACCGCGAATTGGGCAACCCAGATATTCACTTGGCTTTGGTGAAAGGTGAACCGAAAGAAGGGGTAACCACCGTTCGTGTTCATGGTTTCAACCCTGTTCGTGACTTGCTTAAGTTCAATAAAAAGGACGGCGAGCCAGCATGGAATCTCGACAAAGCGCTGCAAGAAATCGCAAGTAGCGATCGGGGTGTTTTGGTTTGGATTGGTCAACGTCACTTACAAGACCTAGGCCCAGCCTTAGACAGCCTTACCGCACCAAAACCAACCAAATCCAATGCTGCTTTATCTCAGCAGTACCAAACCATTGGGGTTGGCGCACAAATTTTACGTGATTTAGGCGTAGAAAAGATGAAGCTTTTAAGCTCACCTTTACGCTTTAATGCACTCTCTGGGTTTAATTTAGAAGTGGTGGAATATATCACCGCACATCAAACAACTTAAAAAATCATCGAGGTTGCTATGGCAATTCGCCGTATTGAAGGTATGTTACATCTCGCTAGCGAAGGCCGTTATGCGATTTTAGTGGGTCGTTTTAATAGTTTTGTTGTCGAACATCTATTAGAAGGTGCAATTGATACATTGAAACGTCATGGTGTATCAGAGGATAATATCACTGTTGTTCATGCACCAGGCGCGTGGGAACTTCCTGTCGTGGCTAAGAAATTAGTAGCGTCTGAACGCTTCGATGCCATCATTGCACTGGGTGCTGTGATTCGTGGTAGCACACCTCACTTCGACTTTGTTGCAGGTGAATGTGCCAAAGGTTTAGGCGTGGTTGGCCTAGAATCTGGTCTTCCAGTGATTAATGGTGTATTGACTACGGATAGTATCGAACAAGCGATTGAACGCTCGGGTACAAAAGCAGGTAATAAAGGTGGCGAAGCTGCTCTTACTGCAATTGAAATGGTTAACTTGTTAAAGGCTATTTAACGCTATGTCGCAAACATTGCAAGCAACTTATGCAGCAAAACGTAAAGCACGTCGCTTTGCTGTACAAGGAATTTACGAATGGCAAATGAGCCACAATCCAGTCCATGAGATTGAAGCACGTACGCGTGTGGAAAATGCCATGCACAAAGTGGATCTGAGCTATTATCATGAATTGTTAACCCAAGTGGTTGCCAATCATGAAGCATTGGATGCGCTCTTAATCCCTGTGCTTGATCGCGACGTTTCTGCGCTTGACGGCGTTGAACTGGCGACCCTTCGTTTAGGCGCATATGAACTCAAGGAACATCTTGAAATTCCATATCGTGTGGTTTTAGACGAAGCAATCGAGCTTGCTAAACACTTTGGCGGTGCAGACAGCCATAAATACATCAATGGTGTATTAGATCGTTTAGCAACAACTTTACGTGCAGCAGAAAAGCAACAAGCGAACTCACAGTAGTAGATTTGTTGTATGGCTGAGTTTTCGATCATTGATAGCTATTTTAATCGTAAGAGTCCTTATTCTGTCGATTTAGGCGTCGGTGACGACTCAGCCTTGCTCACCCCTCCTCCACAGCAACAATTGGTCATCTGTGCCGATACTCTCGTTGCTGGACGTCACTTCCCGCTTGATACCAGTCCCCATGCGATTGGCTGGAAATCTGTCGCGGTCAATTTATCTGATATCGCCGCAATGGGCGCGAAACCTCAGAGTATTTTACTGGCCTTGAGCTTACCCCAAATTGATCATGACTGGCTTAAAGGCTTTAGTCAGGGTTTATATGATTGTTGCGATCAATTTGGCGTGAGTTTAATTGGTGGAGACACCACCCAAAGCCCACATCTGACCATTTCAGTGACTGCACTGGGCTGGGTCGATATCGGCCAAGCCGTCACCCGCTCCGCTGCTCAAGTGGGTGATTTAATTTGTGTTAGTGGTACGGTTGGTGATGCCGCCTTCGCACTGCAACACTTGGGCCACCCTCTGCAACAACGTTTGGACTACCCTACCCCACGCTGTGAACTGGGCCAAGTACTCAAAGGCTTGGCACATAGTATGATTGATGTGTCCGATGGCTTAGCACAAGACTTAGGTCATATCTTAAAGGCCTCAAATGTCGGTGCGACCCTACAACTTGATCAACTGCCCATCAACACCGCTCTACAAGATTTAACACGAGAACAACAATGGCAATATGCTTTGGCGGGTGGCGATGACTATGAATTATGCTTTACAATAAGTCCGCAGAATTATGAAAAACTTTTGCAACAACAAAACCATACTAAGATCAACGTGATTGGAAAAGTTGACGCTCAAAGCGGTCTACGTTTTCAACAAAATGGCTTAGACCATTCATTGCAATTTACTGGATATCAACACTTTGCATAAGCCTCCTATCCTCTTTCGTCAGATGTCTGGGTACGACCGTTTCATCGTGTTTTGCGGTGTAGGTTTTGGCTCAGGACTAGCACCCAAAGCACCAGGAACATTTGGTTCAGCCTTTGCACTGCTGTTCGTCCCAATCTGGCTTGCAATTGGCTTATCCAACACCATTATTGCCATCATCTTCATGTCTCTGATCGGCATTTATATTTGCGGCCATACCGCCAAAGTCATGGGAGTACATGATGATGGACGTATC
This sequence comes from Acinetobacter sp. TUM15064, assembly GCF_008980265.1. Lineage (NCBI taxonomy): Bacteria > Pseudomonadati > Pseudomonadota > Gammaproteobacteria > Moraxellales > Moraxellaceae > Acinetobacter > Acinetobacter sp. TUM15064. The sequence continues at coordinate 44,838 of NZ_BKFU01000017.1, forward strand.
GTATGGGATGAATTTGCAGGCCAATCCATCACTTTCTTGCCTGTACTGTATTTAGGGCAAATGAATTGGCTGTGGCTGTTGCTTGGTTTTGCCTTATTCCGCTTATTTGACGTATGGAAACCCTGGCCAATTCGTGTCATTGACCAAAAAGTCGATGGTGGTTTCGGCATCATGCTTGATGACATTATTGCTGGTCTTTGGGCCGCACTTTGTATTGGGCTTTATTTTTATTTCACCGTGGCCTAGGCCATTTTTAGGATTAGAACATGTCAACGACTGTTATTATTCTTGCTGCAGGTAAAGGAACGCGTATGCGTTCGACGTTACCCAAAGTGCTACAACCACTTGCAGGGCGTCCTTTACTCGGTCATGTGATTGAAACAGCAAAAAAAATCCACGCTGAAAACATCATTACGATCTATGGTCACGGTGGCGATCGGGTTCAATCGGCTTTTGCAGATCAAGACATTAAATGGGTTGAACAAGCAGAACAACTCGGTACTGGGCATGCGGTACAAATGACCCTGCCCGTTTTACCTCAAGATGGTATTTCGCTCATTCTCTCTGGTGATGTGCCTTGCATTAGCCAGAATACGCTACAAAAACTATTAGATGCATCGAGCCAAACTGGTATCGGCTTAGTCACACTCACTGTGGATGATGCAACAGGCTATGGTCGTATCGTCCGTGAGAATGGTCAGATTCAAGCAATTGTTGAACATAAAGATGCAACAGAGCAACAGCGCCAAATCAAAGAGTTTAATACCGGCATTTACTGTGTGAGCAATGCCAAATTGCACGAATGGTTACCCAAACTCAGCAATAACAATGCGCAAGGCGAATATTACCTGACAGATATTGTGGCAATGGCATTGGCTGATGGTTTGACCGTTGCCTCAGTTGAGCCTGAACAAGCCTTCGAAGTTGAAGGGGTCAATGACCGTATTCAGCTGGCAGCTTTAGAACGCCAGTTCCAAGCAAATCTAGCCAAAAAACTCATGCAACAAGGTGTGCATTTAATTGATCCTAGTCGCTTTGATCTTCGTGGTAACTTAGTCGTTGGACAAGATGTGCGCATTGATATCAATGTCATCATTGAAGGCGAATGCGAATTCGGTGACTATGTAGAAATTGGCGCAGGCTGCATCATTAAAAATACCAAAATCGCGGCAGGCACCAAAGTTCAGCCTTATAGTATTTTTGATCAAGCTATTGTCGGTGAAGATGCGCAGATTGGACCTTTTGCCCGTTTACGCCCAGGTGCCAAACTCGCGGCTGAAGTACATATTGGCAACTTTGTAGAAGTCAAAAACTCAACAGTCGGTGTCGGGTCTAAAGCCAACCACTTTACTTATTTGGGTGATGCTGAAGTGGGCTGTGGCTCTAATATTGGTGCAGGAACCATTACCTGCAACTATGATGGTGCAAACAAATTTAAAACCATCATTGGCGATCATGCCTTTATTGGTTCAAATAGTGCTTTGGTTGCCCCAGTCACCATTGGCAACGGCGCAACTGTCGGGGCTGGCTCAACCATTACCCGCGATGTCGAAGAAAATAGTTTAGCGGTAGAACGTTCTAAGCAGTTTACGAAAGAAAACTACCAACGTCCGCAAAAAATCAAGAAATAAGAGGAATTTGTTATGTGTGGTATCGTCGGTGGCGTTGCAGAACGTAATATTAGTAATATCCTCATCGAAGGTTTAAAGCGTCTAGAATATCGTGGTTACGACTCTGCGGGCTTAGCTCTCATTAACCAAGGCCATGTTCTACGTGAACGTCGTGTCGGTAAAGTAGCCAATCTGGGTGGTGCGGTTGAAGAATCACAGATTATCGGTTCATTAGGGATTGCACATACTCGCTGGGCAACCCATGGCAAACCAACTGAAAACAATGCACATCCGCATATTTCAGGCAACGTTGCTATCGTACATAATGGCATTATTGAAAACTATCAAGAACTAAAAGATGATCTTGAAGCACGGGGGTATGTATTTACCTCTCAGACCGATACCGAAGTGGTTGCCCACCTGATTCATGATGCATTGAAGTCAACGCCAAGTTTACTTGAAGCAGTCAAACAAGTCGTGCCACAACTTAAAGGAGCTTATGCTCTCGGTATCGTACATACTGATTATCCAGATGAACTGATTACCGTGCGTGAAGGTTCACCTTTGGTCATTGGCGTAGGTATTGGTGAAAACTTTATCAGCTCAGACCAATTGGCGCTGCTTCCGATTACCAACCGATTTATTTATCTCGAAGAAGGTGATATTGCGCGTCTCACTCGTAATAGCATTGAAATCTTTGTTGATGGTCAATTGGTTCATCGCCCAGTAAAAGAGTTAGATGCGACCGTCAGCAATGCATCAAAAGGCGAATATAAACACTACATGCTCAAAGAAATTTATGAGCAACCTGAAGCGATTCAACAAACCATTTCACAAGCCTTAAATGGCAATGCCCTACGTGAAGATTTCCTTGCGAATGCTGTTGCAGATTTATCTCAAATTCAGCAAATCCAAATCATTGCCTGTGGTACCAGTTACCATGCGGGTATGATTGCAAAATATTGGTTTGAACAGCTCATTGATCTGCCTTGCCAAGTGGAAATCGCGAGTGAATTTCGCTATCGCACACCAGTGATTGTCAATAATACCCTATATGTCTGTATTTCTCAGTCCGGTGAAACAGCAGATACTTTAGCTGCCCTGCGCGATACTCAAAAGCGTGCTACAGCAAAAGGCTTAGACATCATTACGATGACCATTTGCAATGTCGCAACATCTTCCATGGTACGTGAAACCAACCATAGCTTATTAACTCTGGCAGGTCCTGAAATTGGTGTTGCATCCACCAAAGCATTTACCACGCAGCTTGCAGCGCTTATGTTATTGGTACTCAAAATAGGTACGATTAAAAATCGTATCTCTACACAACAGGTGGCTGAGATTACCGCTGGACTTTGGCACTTACCTAAAGTCATTTTAGATACTTTACGGAACGACGCTGAAATTCTCCGCCTCTCTGAACTATTTGTAGAGAAACAGCATTGCTTGTTCCTTGGTCGTGGGACTCACTTCCCTATTGCACTCGAAGGTGCATTGAAACTAAAAGAAATTTCTTATATTCATGCAGAAGGCTATGCAGCAGGCGAACTTAAACACGGTCCACTCGCTTTAGTTGATAATGAGATGCCAGTGGTCATTCTCGCACCGCAAGATGACATGCTCGATAAACTCAAATCCAATATGGAAGAAGTCCAAGCGCGTGGCGGGGAACTCTTTGTCTTTGCCGATGAAAACAGTGGCATCCAAGCCAAAGACCGCCAACATGTGGTCTATGTGCCAAGCATCAGCCCTGTATTAGCTCCGATTGTTTATAGCGTTCCCGTACAGCTCTTGTCCTATCATGTTGCCGTACTTCGAGGAACCGATGTCGATCAGCCTCGAAACTTAGCTAAATCCGTAACTGTTGAATAATAACGTTTAAAGGGCTGACTTCCAGCCCTTTCATTTTTAAATAGGGTAATAAAATGACTTTAACCTGCTTCAAAGCCTACGACATCCGTGGAAAGCTTGGCACAGAACTCAATGAAGATATTGCATATAAAATTGGTCGTGCTTATGGGCAAATTTATCAACCAAAAACAGTTGTGATTGGTGCCGATGTTCGTCTAACCAGTGAAAGCCTTAAACAAGCAACCATTCAGGGTTTAAATGATGCAGGCGTAAATGTTCTTGATCTGGGTATGACAGGTACAGAAGAAGTTTACTTTGGCGCATTCCATTTAGATGTCCAAGGTGGTATTGAAGTAACGGCCAGCCATAACCCTATGGATTACAATGGGATGAAACTGGTTCGCGAGAACTCACGACCAATTAGTGCGGATACAGGTTTAAAAGAGATTCAAGCGCTTGCTGAATCAGGCAACTTTATCGACGCGACTCAAAAGGGGCTTGTAGAAAAATACAATATCCTACCTGAATTTGTAGATCACCTCATGACCTACATTGACCCGAATAAGATTCGCCCAATGAAACTTGTCACCAATGCAGGTAATGGTGCAGCAGGACATGTGATTGATGCGATAGAAGAAAAATTTAAAGCATTAAATATCCCAGTCGAGTTCATCAAGATCCACCATGAAGCTGATGGCAATTTCCCAAATGGAATCCCTAACCCTATTTTAATCGAAAACCGTGATAGTACCAGCCAAGCAGTACTTAAGCATGGTGCAGATATGGGGATTGCTTGGGATGGGGACTTTGACCGTTGTTTCTTGTTTGATGAAAAAGGCCAATTCATTGAAGGTTATTATATTGTTGGCCTCTTAGCACAAGCCTTTCTACTCAAACAAGCAGGTGAAAAGATTGTGCATGACCCTCGTTTAACCTGGAATACATTAGATATTGTTGAGAAACATCAAGGGATCGCCGTCCAATCTAAATCAGGCCATGCATTCATTAAAGATGTAATGCGTGAGCACAATGCTGTATATGGTGGTGAAATGAGTGCCCACCATTACTTCCGTGATTTTGCTTACTGTGATAGTGGAATGATTCCGTGGTTATTGGCTGTTTCTGTACTATCTGAAACAGGTCAATCTTTATCTTCATTGGTTGAGGATATGATTGCAAAATTCCCGTGCTCAGGTGAAATTAACTTCAAAGTTGCCGATACACAAGTCACCATTCAAAAGATCTTTGATCATTTTGCTGACCAAAATCCAGTAATTGATCAAACTGATGGCGTGAGTTTAGATTTTGGTATTTGGCGTCTAAATGTACGGGCTTCAAATACTGAACCACTATTACGCTTAAACATTGAAAGTGATGCAAGTAAAAACCCTGAACCAATACAAGTCTATGTCGATCAGTTGACCCAACTTATCCAAGCTTAAGCAATATTTAGCCTCAAATAAAAAACCATTCAAACGATTTAACATCGTTTGAATGGTTCATGTATAGATACGTTTTTTAAGAAAGTCTTTTTAACTTAGTAAAATAAAGAACGATCCAAAGGAATTTCAACCCCTAAAGACACGCCGCTATCTCCACCATACACGTCAGAGTCACTGACCCAACCACTTAATTTCAACGGCGTATTCGGACGAAGATAATGTGTCCACGTTAAATCCAGAGCTTTGATTTCATCTTTTTGTGGAAAAGCATGATTGATTTCAAGTCCTGACTGATTCACTTTTGCCAACAAGATGCGACCATTTAAACGATTCATTTTATCGAAACGAATATCCCCACCTAAACTATACATCTGACCATCACCGCCCATAGCGTGACCTAAAGGGAATCCATGTTGGTAGTAACCATCTGTATAATTATGATGATTATATGAATAACCCCAAACATCACCATTGGTACGTGTATCTGCCCATTCAGTATAAAGCTGGAACGGCATATTCTTCACTTGTGAGGAATAATCGAGTCCTGCCAAATACATTTTCCGAGATGGCAGTAAACCTGATTCATCTTCACCGACAAACTGCCCATACAAACTCAATGGAACTTTAAACCATTGTTGTAGATTTAAACGCGCATCTAGGCCTGCAATTTGGTTTGAGGCATTCCCCTCTCCAGTACACCCACTATCATCACATTCGTTATCTTTACCAATAAAAGCATTCCAATAGGCTTTGAAACTATCAGGTTGACCTTGACCATCTATTTGGAATGTACGTGATGCACCCAATTCAAGATAAGGTAAAGGTTGGGCTGTTAAACGCATTCCCAAGAGATTTGTATTTGGCACGGCCTCATAATCATCTAATCGGCCAGCAAAAACTTGATACTGCCAAGGGCCAATCCAAGACAGCCATTTCGTTTCAAATGCCTTTTGCTCAGCGCGTTGCATTGTAAAACCGTATACTGGACGACTTGCATCCCCTCGAATTAGACTACCATCATGTCCAGGCCCCCAATAGGTCGGAATCTGCCCTGCAATCAACCATTGATTCCACAACTTTCCAGCTAAATATGACCCTTCAACATTCACATCATGCCCATTATCAATAATAGGGTCTTTTTCAGCATTAATACGCAGTCTTGCATCCCATTGCGCCCCACCAGCATTGAACTCAACAGCCGCTTGGTATTGTGATTTTTGTTCATCTGCAAAATGTTGCGGTACATTTTGTGGATCAGATTCAGCATATAAACTGGCTTTGGCCGTTGTATTTTCCGCACTTAAAGCAGCTTGCACGGAGTCCAAGACTTGTTGCTGAACTTGATTATCAATCTTTGCATTAGATAAAGCACGTTGTATTTCATCACCACTTAAAGGCCATGTAGACGTGCTAATTTGAATCACACCTTGTTGATTTAACCAATTTAAATCAGTTCGTAAGTCTTCATTATTTAACACAATTCCTTGTGCAATGGCTGGCAAAGAAAGTGCAGATAAAACCGCAAGTGACAAAAATCTAATACTTTGATATCTCATAAATATTCTTCATCTAAGTTCATTTTTAAAAAACATCATAGCGATGTTTTTTAAAATAAGGGAATAAATACATGATTGTTTGCATAATCAATACATGATTCAATCATATTTTAAAGACTCATGAGATTTTTTATTCAACACATCTAACTTCGGTCAACTAAAGCCATGATAAAAATAAAAAAATCACTCATAATATTCTTTTAATCATTAAATTTTTGTCTAAAAATAAAACGAATAACTTGAGGAAAGAAACAAATTTTAGGCAGTCTGAACCCTATTTACCTAGTAAAATATCCAACAGCCCTCGCGTTGAACTATCGAATTCAGAGTAATCTTTTTCTGTACCTGTTAAAATCGGAAGTACTTGATTTGCAATTTGTTTTCCTTTCTCAACACCCCATTGGTCAAAAGCATTGATATTCCAAAGTACAGATTGCACAAACACTTTATGCTCATACAATGCCACAAGCATTCCCAGTGTATAAGGGCTCAGTTCTTTAAGTAAAATTGTTGTACTTGGTTGATTACCGTCATATTTTTGATAATTTTCTAAACCTAAAACCTCTTCAGCGTCTAATGCTTGATTACCAAAGGCCAATAGTCGAGACTGAGCCAAACAATTCGACAGTGCTAAATGATGCTGATCAATTAATGCATTGGCATTTTTAACATAGGTAAATTGGTTCGCTGCATAACGATTAACGGGCGCTATAAACTCACAACTCACTTTATGCGCACCTTGGTGTAACAACTGATAAAAAGCATGTTGTGCATTCGGACCAACTTCCCCCCAGACAATTGGGCAAGTGTTTAGCTCAACTTTCTTTCCGTTACGCTGAATAGATTTACCATTCGATTCCATTTCAAGCTGTTGTAGATATGCAGAAAAATACTTTAAACGACCATCATAAGGTAAAATAGCCTGCGTCTGAATTCCCAAAAAGTTATGATTCCAGATCCCTAAAATACCCATAAGAACAGGAATATTTTGCTGTAAAGGTGCGTTTTGAAAATGCTCATCAATTGCATAGGCCCCTGCAAGTAATCGCTTAAATCCTTGCACACCAATATTTAATGCAATCGGCAAACCAATACAAGACCATAAAGAGTAACGGCCACCCACCCAGTCCCAGAGTAAAAACTGATTATGGCTTGCTATACCCCATTCTGTCATTTTCTCAGGCTTAGTCGATACACCAATAAAATGATGCTGATTTACTGCTTCAGATTGCCCCAATTGCTTTTCGAGCCATTGGCGTGCTGTTTGTGCATTGTATAATGTATCAATCGTTCCAAAGGATTTGGATGAAATAATAAACAATGTCGTTTCTGGACGTAACTGATGCAACAGATCTGAAAGTTGAGTGCCATCCATCGTTGACACGAAATGCACCTTCAGAGGCTTAATCGTATTAACTTTAAAATCAGACAAAGCATGACTCACCATCAATGGGCCTAAATCAGACCCACCCACACCAATATTGACCACATCTTGTATAACTTCACCTGTTGCACCACGGTACTGACCCGCATGAATTTTCTCAACCAATGCATACATTCGCTCTAATTGCTCATGTACTTTGCCTGCTAATTTAGGATGCTGTTCATCATGCTTCGGTAAACGAAGCGCCCAATGCATAGCTGCACGCTGTTCTGTATAGTTAATTTCTTCTTCTGAAAATAAACGTTTCGTCCACGTAGAAAGATCACGAACTTGTGCAAAGTCAATCAATGCGCTTATTACAGACTCATCAACACGATGTTTGCTGTAATCAAAAGTAATTTCGTCATACTGAACAGAAAAATGCTTAAATCTTTGATTATCTTCGGCAAAAAACTCGTTTAAATGCTTTTGACCTACGGTCAAACTTAAATCTTGTAAATGCTCAAGTGTTGTTGGTAATGTTTTTTTAGGAAAAATAGTTAAATTTATCATTATCTTCCTACTCCCATATATGCAAAACCCTGACTTTTAACATAATCAGGTTGATAAATATTACGTCCATCCAAAATTAAAGGATGAGCTAACTTAAGTTTTAATTGCGTATAATCAAGTGACCAATATTGCTTCCATGCAGTCAGAACACATAAACCATGTGCTTGATTCACCGCGTCATACTGATCTTCACATAAAATTAAATTATCACGTTCACCATAAATTGTATGTATTTCTTCTAAGGCTTGTGGATCATGCAAACGAACAGTCACACCTTGCGCCCACAGTGCGGCAAGCATCGGATGAATAGGTGAGAAACTGGTACTTGAGGTATGTTGCTTAAAAGCAGCCCCCCAAATCGCAATCGTTTTTCCAGCTAAATTTCCATGAAAATAATTCCACAACTTGCGAAAAAGAAACTCTTTTTGTTGCTCATTGATATCCCAAACCTGTCCCAATAGCTGACTTTTTGTTCCAGTATTACTGATGGTATTTGATAGAGTCAAAATATCATGTGAAAAGTTTTCACCACCAAAACCTGCACCTGAATATAAATACGATTCACCTATCCGACTGTCTGCTGCCATTCCATCTCGAACATGGGCAATATCAATACCCAACTTTTCAGCAACATCTGCCAAATCATTCATATAACTGATACGAGTCGCCAACATGCCTGAAATACTGAGTTTGGTAAATTCAGCATCTAAAACAGGCATAAATAAATATTGTTGCTGGCGTGGGAATAAAGGTCGCAACATTTCCTCTAAGTCACCCTGTGCTTGTTGGTCAGCACAGCCAATAATCACTTTAGAGGCACTCGTCACACTTTTAAAAGCTTGACCTTCCTGAATAATATCCGGGAAATAAACCCAATGATCTTTTGTTAATACGGCTTTTAATTTTTCAGTACCATTAAGACCAAAAGTAGAGGCATTAATCATCAATTTAGGATGAATAATCGTGCGCATTTTTAATTTCTGTACAACATCAAGTGCCTCAGCCTCTTGAGTTGGATTGAAACTAAAAAAATACGCATCAATATCTAAGGGAAGAGCCGCAAAATTACAATAACTTAGAAAACCACTTTGATGTTGTTTTTCTAAAGCACGAACAACATCTTGATCTCTAAGATTGAATAGCGCTGTATGGTCTTGTAAATCATTACAAATAAAGACCTGATGTCCACTCTCTGCAAGTAATGATGAGATAACACCCGCATACAGCGTTGTACCAAACATTGCGATTTTCATGGCTCATCCCTCTTTTTTTTATAACTCTAACTCTTTAATCAGTGCTTTAAACTCATCACCTAACTTGGGATGGTCAACACCATAATGTAAAACTGCTTTCAAATAGCCAATTTTGCTACCACAGTCGAACGTTCGTCCTTTCATGCGATATGCTTCAACAGGCTTTGATTGCTGTAGCATTGCAATCGCATCTGTCAGTTGAATTTCATTCCCAGCACCTTTCGGTGTTTGTTCTAATAAAGTCATAATCTGTGCAGGCAATACATAACGCCCAACAACTGACAAATTAGAAGGAGCCGTACCTATTGCAGGTTTCTCTACAATTCCTTGCATGACATAACTTTCGCCTTCAGCAGGAATTTCAGCAACATCGACAATGCCATATTGATCAACCAAACTATCAGGGACAGCTTCAACCATAATTTGGGCTGCGTTTGACTTAGTATAACGCTCAATCATTAAGCTTAAATCGTTGCGCGTATCACTATCTTTAACCAAGACATCAGGCAGGAGCACAGCAAAATCATCATCACCAACAATAGATTTAGCACAAAGAACAGCATGGCCAAGCCCTAAAGGTTGTGGTTGGCGTACACTAACAACACTTACACTTGCAGGTAAAATGTCGGTAATTTCCTTAAGTAAATCAAACTTCTTTTTTTGTTCTAATATCGCTTCTAATTCAAAGTTACGATCAAAGTAGTTTTCTATAGATGCTTTCGATGAATGTGTGACTAAAATGATTTGCTCGACCCCAGCAGCTACTGCTTCTTTGATGACATACTCAATTGCTGGGCGGTCTACCACAGTAACCATTTCTTTAGGAATCGCTTTACTTGCAGGCAAGAATCGGGTACCTAGTCCAGCCACAGGAAGAATCGCTTTTTTAATCATCGAAGTTACACTTTTTCATCAAAAAATTATTTATTAACACTACACTATTTTTTATTTCAAAATGTTTAAAAATAGTGCAAACAACCCAAAGTTTGTATAAACGTATCAAATATTGAAAACACAAATATTTAATATGCAGCTTTATTAATGAAACCCTTAAACACCGTTAAAAATATAATTTTAATATCCAATAGAAGACTCCAAGTTCGGATGTATTCCAAGTCACATTCAACACGCTTTTCCATCTTATCCAGAGTATCTGTTTCCCCACGCCACCCACGAATCTGTGCTAAGCCCGTAATACCAGGCTTCACTTTATGTCTAAGCATGTAGCCCGTGATTAGTTTGCGATATTCTTCATTGTGCGCTGCTGCATGTGGACGCGGACCTACAACAGACATACTGCCTAATAAAACGTTAAAAAATTGCGGTAGTTCATCTAAAGATGTCCGTCTTAAAAAGCCACCTATTGGGGTCAACCGAGGGTCATTTTTAATGGCCTGAGTTACTTTTGTTCCATTTTCCATGACATTCATACTTCTAAATTTGTAAACTAAGATCGGCTTTCCATTTAAACCATAACGCGTCTGCTTAAAGAAAACCGGACCTTTAGATGTCAATTTAATAGCAATTGAAATACCAATTAAAATTGGAGAAATCAACAGTAAAATAACCAGTGCAAAACAAATATCTTCAATGCGCTTCAGTAAAGTATTAATACCTGTTAAACGAGTATCTATAATTGGAATGATCGGCGTACCATTAATATCTTCAACACGCGAGTATAAAAAGTCATGCGAGAACAACTCAGGAATAATTACTGTTGAACATGTAGTATCTGCTAAAGACTTAATAACTTGATCAGCTTGTTCAATATTATCTTGATTGATCACCACATAAACCTTATTAATTTTTTGTTTGTGAACAATCTCCATCGCATCATCAAGTCCACCAGAATAAACAAAGCGGTCATAGTCCTGTCTAAATGAGAACACACCTATTGGGTTAAAACCCGTCCACTCTGAGTGCTTTAAGTCTTGAAAAAGCTTCAACGCTTTGTCTGTATTACCCAATATCAGGACATCATT
>NZ_BKFU01000018.1:0-53906 GCF_008980265.1 Acinetobacter sp. TUM15064
ATACGAAGCATGCGAATATTTTAAAATGCTCGGCAAATAAATTTGGTATAGATGTACATTTTCAAAGCTTTTCCAAAGATGATTGGCAAAAAATTATTGCTTTTAAGCCATGTTATATTGCAAAAGTTCGGCATGAGCTACAAGGGCCGATTTTGTATATAGATGCCGATGCGATTATTCTCGAAGATATTCGACCTTATTTTGAATCAATCACAGAAGATATTGCGGTGCACTATATTCATAATAATCGTTTAATTAGTGCCACGCTGTTTATCAACGATACCCCAAATGCACGTCTATTGGTTGATGAATGGGAAAAAAGACAGTTGGCTGAGCCTGATCGTTGGGATCAGGTTGTATTGCAGGAATTACTGGATGCATGGGTCGAAGAAAAACGCGTTACACTCAAAAAGCTACCGCCCGAGTATAACTTTATTTTTGACACATCACGTAAAGCATACGGGGATACGGTTGAACCGATTATCGAACAATTACAGGCGAGTAGAGACATGCGTTGGGTGCAAAAATATCAGCGTAGAAATGCGTTCTACCGTTGGTTTATGCGCTCAACCACTTTAGCAAAAAGCACACGAAAAATTTTGACGCGTCACGCGGTTGTTAACGCACGGGCAAAGCAATTGGGAATTGATATACAGCTTGAACTTCAAGACCTCATGTAAATGGTGTTGAGGGCTGCTGTAGAGGGAGTTGGATCTGCTGGTAGGGAGCCTTTTTTAAAATATACCTGATCCAGTTGCCAAAGCTGTATTTCTCAAGAATTTGTGGATCTACAGCGACATAAGGACTGTCTAAAAAGTCTTTCAATGTATCTAAATTTTTGCCATCCCAAATCAGAATGTTGTTGGGATGGTAAAAATCATAATTGCGTATTTGCGCATTGTTGGTGATTAATTTTTTTTGATAATACAGTGCTTCAAAGGTGCGGAAAGATAATCCTTTATGCACTGGATTGACTACATCTACCAATATATCTGCTTGATTAATATGTTGAAGGTTATCCTCATAGTCAATATTTTGGTTGATAAATTTTATTTCTGAAGTGTGATATTGCGTTTGCGCATCTGCTTGATCACCATGGCGAAATTTAATATTGAAATCTAAAGTAATACCATGCTCAATAAGCGCTTTTGCACAATGATCAATTGGTTGAGAGCGGTCGTCAAAATGTAGACCTACAAAGTAGGCAACAGTACCTGTGTGTAAGTTGGGTTTTGGAGGGTACACATCAAAATAGAAATTGGTACAACCTTGAAATTTGTAACTACTGTAGTTTGGATTTGATAAATCTTCTGGGTCAAATACAAAAAAATGGTCAAATAAATCAACAGATAATAATGTTTTAGGGAAGCGTTCTATGCCATTCCATTGGTAGCCAATAAAATGGTGACTCGAACCTGCTTTTAATAATTCTAAATGTTGATTATCAATTAAGTCTGGACGTATGACGAGTACATAATCAAAGGTATTATTCTGTAAAGCCTTGGAAATTTCTTCGGCAATGATTCGCTGTTTGATGGCATCTTTTGCTTTATCCTTATATGAAAAATCAGCCAAGAATAATTTTCGGAAAAGCGTGTAGATATTCATCCATCGTGAAAGTTTAATTATTTGGATATTTTCAGGTGAGCTATTAATGAATTTGACTTCAAAGTTATGGAATTCTAAATTTTTCTGAATAGCTGTCGCAAAATTACTATGGCTGGGCATCACTAAGATTATTTTGTTGGTCATGATGTCTGTCTCATACGGGTCTCAATCTATTTTTAGGCCTATTTATACGACGGCTAAGGGGGCAACGCTTCCTAAAACAGTTTATATTTATTGGATATTTCTCTAGGCTGTACTCTAAATTTAACTGAGAATCTGACTAAATAAGATCATGCTTGGGAGTATTTTCTTGTGATCAGTTTATGTGTAATAAGCATAATCAGCCATGATTGGGTAATAGGTGATTTAATTAAACCAAGATCTACAGGTAAATTAAAGTTTTTTTGGTTTGCGAATACATGTTTTTTATGCTGCAAAAAAAGCAATAGGTACCGCCTTAGCGGCACTGTTGCTATACATAATTGCTAGCTTGATCATCAACAAAAAGTGTATTTAGAGTCGTAATATGATTACTCTGGTTTATCCGCATTGCCTTTCAAGACCATATAAATTAAGCCAACAAAGATCACAAAAGCACCTGCAAGACTACTTACACAGAAAAAGACAATCCGATTATAGGTTGTTAAATTAAACAATTGATTGTCTAGTATGTAACGCATGAACAACCATTGCGCGATAGCAAAAACAATTAGCACAATACCGCGACGACGGACTTCAGGACGCATAGCCATTTGCTTGCTCACAACTGATATAAAACAGGACGCTATTATGCCATTGCTGAGAATTGATCTCAAATAAATAAAAGTATGCCAATCAAGCCTAAACTAAATAATTTTGATTTTATCTTATCGTCCTGTTTGGATCATGTCTTGCTCTATAGCATTTATACGGGTGGCAACTTTTTATACGCATTGATCTTGCCTGCACAATTTCTAAAACGTCTATAGGACCAAATGTATTGTTCAGGTGCTTGGTTAATCATGTCTTGCATGGCAAGGTTTAAACAGTCCACAGACTGCTGTAGGTCTTTCGATAAAATCTCTTGAGATAACTTAGTACAGTACACATTAAAACCCGTTGCATCCGTATTACGAATACAACTTAATCCAATCACATTACATTGCGTTTTGGCGGCCATTTTTGAGACAAGAGTTGCGGATAATGTATGTTGTTGGAAAAAATATGAATAAATACCGCCACTCGGTTTTGGCAGATGATCGGGTAAAATTACGGTCAGTCCACCTTGTTTTAAGTGTTTGAAGATACTGCGGATCCCTGTTTCATCAGTAGGCACAAGAGTCGCATTAAACTTCTGGCGTGCTTCTAAAATATAGCGGTTCACTCCCTTCGTTTTATAGGGTTTATACATGATCATGGGTTGTGTATAGACGTTTAACCATGCATTTAACAGTTCCCAACAGCCGAAATGCGGAACAACCACAATCACGCCTTTTTTATTGGCTAAAGCCTCTGTGAGGACAGATTCTCCGTGAATATTTTTGAGTAAATCTAGGCTGTATTGGGGTGACATGCCCCAGCATTTTAAGAATTCAATATAAGTCTGACATTGGCTTTGAATGCTGAGATGAACGCGTTTCTGGAGTGTTGTTGGAGCGAGTTTAGGGTAGGCCAATTGCAGATTGATGCTGGTAATACGTTTGATTGAAGAATCACTATAATAAAGAAGGTGTGCAATTCCGCGAGCGATGTATTGTAGAAAGGGTAATGGCAAAATTGAAATGCTTTTAAGTAAATAATACATAGCCATATTTAAACTCAGAGATCTTATGCAAAAGATGTGATGAGAGAAAATTTTGCAAAGAGACTTAAAAATCTAAGATAGATAAAATCAAAAAAAGATGAGTATCTTAAGAACAAAATAAATGAATAAATCAACAGAATGCTTTAGTGCCAGAACTGCTGCAATAAAATATAGACTATCGTGACCCACTGTAAGTGCGATAGATCAAAAGTTCAAAGGAAATTTTGGAAAATTTGAAGCGAAAAATCGGATCTAGGGGGGAGGAGACTGCCTTGTCTTAAATAAAAAACCCTGCATATGGCAGGGTTTTTTTAATCATAATCTAAAGATTATTTAGTTTCTTCAGCTTTTGGTTTTTCACGTAAACGAATACCCAAATCACGTAGTTGGTTTGATTCAACTGGTGCAGGCGCTTGAGTTAATGGACATTCAGCAGTTTTTGTTTTCGGGAATGCAATCACATCACGAATAGAAGCACCACCTGTCATGAGCATGACTAAACGGTCTAGACCGAATGCCAAACCACCATGTGGAGGAGCACCGTAACGTAATGCGTTGAGTAAGAAACTGAATTTCTCTTCGGCTTCTTCTTCACCAATACCCAAAGCTTCAAAGATTGCTTTTTGCATTTCTAGGTTATGAATACGTAGTGAACCACCACCAATTTCAGTACCGTTTAACACCATGTCATAAGCCACAGAAAGCGCAGCACCTGGGTTGTTCTTCACATCTTCAACGCTTGATTTAGGCAGTGTGAATGGGTGGTGAACAGAGGTCCATTTGCCATCATCTGTTTCTTCAAACATTGGGAAGTCAACCACCCAAAGCGGTGCCCACTCGCAAGTTGACATCTTCAAGTCATGACCGACTTTAATACGTAAAGCACCCATGGCATCGTTGACAACTTTAGCTTTGTCTGCACCGAAGAACACGATATCGCCATTTTCTGCACCTACACGTTTCAATAGATCAAGCACGATCGGCTCGATGAATTTCACGATTGGAGATTGTAAACCTTCGATGCCTTTTTCAAGCTCGTTTACTTTAATGTAGGCTAAACCTTTCGCACCGTAGATGCCGACAAATTTCGTGTATTCATCAATTTGGCTACGTGGTAAAGAAGCTGCACCCGGAACACGTAATGCAACGATACGGCCTTTAGGATCTTTAGCAGGACCTGCGAATACTTTAAATTCAACTTCTTGCATCAGGTCTGCAACGTCAACCAATTTCAACGGAATACGTAGGTCTGGTTTGTCCGATGCATAGTCACGCATAGCATCTGTATAGGTCATGCGTGGGAATTTATCGAATTGAACATTAAGCAGTTCTTTGAACATCTTAACTGTCAACGTTTCCATTAAATCCATAATGTCATCGTCACTCATGAACGATGTTTCAACGTCGATTTGGGTGAATTCAGGCTGACGGTCTGCACGTAAGTCTTCATCACGGAAACATTTTGCGATCTGGTAGTAACGGTCAATACCACCCACCATTAACAATTGTTTGAATAATTGTGGTGACTGTGGAAGTGCATAGAAGCTACCATTAGATACACGGCTTGGCACTAAGTAGTCACGTGCACCTTCAGGTGTTGCACGGGTTAAAATCGGGGTTTCAACGTCTAAGAAACCATTGTCTTCGAAATAGTTACGAATGAGGTTGGTTAGCTTAGAACGGAAACGTAAACGATCTAACATTTCAGGACGACGGATGTCCAAGAAACGGTATTTTAAACGAATTTCTTCAGAAATATTGGTGTTGTCATCATTCAATGGGAATGGAGGTGTTTCAGATGCCGCAAGAACTTCGATTTCTTTGCCCAAAACTTCGATTTGACCGCTCACCATATTGGCATTTTCTGTGCCTGCATAACGGCGACGCACACGGCCTGTAATTTTTAATACGAATTCTGAACGTACTTTGTCCGCAGTTGCGAATGCTTCAGGAGTGTCAGGGTCAATAACCACTTGCACAAGACCATCACGGTCACGCATATCAAGGAAGATGACACCACCGTGGTCACGGCGACGGTGTACCCAACCGCAGAGGGTTACTGTTTCATCAATTTGAGCTTCGGTTAAAGAACCGCAGTAATGAGTTCGCATCATGGCGTTAAAAATCCAACTATATGGCTAAAGGTAGCGAATACGTAAACAGCGTACCGCCAGAAATAAAGGTAGGATTATGCCTCTTTGGACACCTAGTCTCAAGGTATAGCTTAAAAAAGGTATAAAATTGCTTGCCAGTCTTGCTGCAAACTTAGCCTAAACGGTGATCACGATCTAAAAATAAAAACAGAATGCAGCCAAAGATCAATATCAGTAAAGCGACTTGGCTAAATTCATTGATACTCCGCCCAGTAAAATAATATAGGTCTGACTGCCAAACTTGCGTAGGGATATAACGCGCATAGTCCCAAACACTCACTAGACCACCCAAAAGGCTGAATATGAACAGCCCAATGGCAAAGCGCCTGATTTTTAAACTGACAGGAAAATGCTGCTGGTATGTTTGGTAATAACGCCAACTCATCCATGCCAACAAAGGCAGAGCCAACGCCGATGTCCCAATTTGTAAAATACGGTGTAGTGGGAATGGGTGTCCTAGCAGAGCAACATTCTGGCTTAAAAAGTCCTGAAAAAATAAGGTTCGGAAGTCAGCATGAGTGAGTCCATCCCAGAATAAATGCGTGGCCGTACCGAGAAGTACTGCCAGAATGGTGCCTGTTAAAAATTTAAAAATACGCATTGCACTGTTGAGCCTAAGCTCATGCTGAATGCCCACAAAACGATAAAAACAGGGCCGTAATAGCACATACCATAAAATACAAAAACTGAGTCCAATCCAAAGATCAGGGTGAATCAGTGACGTCCAATAGTGGGTGATATTTGAACTGGTCTGCGTAAACAGTCGATACAAATCGGGAGTCATGCAACCAATGGCAATCGCCGCAACTGGCAATCGGTCACCACTGAGTTTGGCTAAGGGAGGTGCGAGAACAGCATGTGAAATGGTAAAGGGCATTGTTATGTCTTAAATTACATAGACTTAAAATTTATGATTCAGTTTAACTGCTTTTTAAAATAGAAATGTTTTTTATTGCAATAAAAATGGAATGTTATATTATAACAATATTCAAAACTTGTAACTTGAGTCAGTTCCATGTCTTTTCATAAAAATTTGATTACGCTTTCTATTTTTACTGTCGTCGCACCAGGGGTTTTTGCAGAGGAAGCAACAACACAACTAGAAACGTTGACCAGTCAAGCCCATCCTTTGGTACAAACAGCGGCAGACTTTGCAGTCGCCGATCAGGTGATTGAGCAAAAAACATTAAAAGAACGTGCACCGACCATTGGAGATGCTTTGGCAGATGAGTTGGGGGTGTATTCAAATCAATATGGTTCAGGTTCAAGCCGACCAGTGATTCGTGGTCAAGATGGCCCACGAGTGAAGGTCTTACAACACGCCTCAGAAACCGCTGATGTCTCGGCTTTATCGCCGGACCATGCCGTGACGGTTGATCCGATTTTGGCGAAACAAGTTGAAATCATTCGTGGTCCTTCAACCCTATTGTATAGTGCAGGCACCGTGGGTGGTTTGGTTAATGTGACCGACCAAAAAATTCCAACAAGCATGCCTGAAAAGGGTATCGAAGGTACGGCAGGGTTACGTTACAACACGGGTAGCGACGAAAAATTGGCAAGTGCTGGGGCGACTGTTGCGTTGGGAAGTCAGTTTGCTCTACGGGTTGAGGGTTCAAAGCGTGAAGCAAATGACTATATTGCCCCGAACTACTACCATGAGCATGAGGGTGAACTCGAAAAAGAACGCCGTGTTGGAAATACCTTTGCCAAAGGTGAAACTGTCAGTATAGGGGGTTCATGGATTGGGGAGCGCGGTTTTGCGGGTATCGCCTATACCAATCGTCAAGATCAATATGGTCTACCGGGGCATAATCATGAATATGAAAGCTGTCATCCGCACGATGACCATTTACATTGTGGTGCCGATGGGCATGACCATGATCATGAAGAACACGAGGCAGGGCCTTGGGTTGACTTAAAGTCAGAACGTTATGATTTCCGTACAGAAGTCTTAAATCCGTTTGTAGGGTTCGATAAACTACGTGCGCATGCCAGTTATACTGATTATCAACATGATGAAATTGAAGGCGATAGTGTTGCAACCACCTTTAAAAGTAAGGGTTATGATGCGCGTTTAGAGTTGGTGCATCAGTCAATTGCAGATTGGGAAGGTGTGGTTGGCGTACAGTACAATCAACAAAAATTAGATATCACTGGTGAAGAGTCCATTTTAGACCCAACCAAGACGCAAAAATGGAGCGTATTTGGTTTAGAACATAAGCAGTGGAAGGACTTCCATTTTGAATTCGGTGCGCGTGTCGATCAGCAGACCATTGATATTGAGTCTGATCGAAAAGACTATGATGATTATGGCGTATCTTATTCGGGTGCTGTGAACTGGATGTTTGCACCCAACTATAAACTGTCTTTAGTTGGATCTCATCAAGAGCGTTTACCTTTAGCGCAAGAGCTTTATGCTGATGGTAACCACCTAGCGACCAATACCTATGAACGTGGTAATGAAAATCTCGATGTTGAAAAATCCAATAACTTGGAGTTAGGTTTCCATTACGACACGGATAAAGTTGATTATCACGTGCATGTCTACCACAACTGGTATGACAACTATATTTATGCACAAACCACTGACCGTTATGAAAACTTCCGTCTAGTAGACTACACTCAAGACAAAGCGCGTTTTTATGGGACTGAAGCAGAAGCGTCTTATGCCATCAATGATGTGTATAAGATGAGCGTGTTTGGTGACTATGTACGTGGCAAAATTGACAATGAAAATGCTCCGCGAGTGCCTGCTGGTCGTTTAGGCACCAAAGTGAATGCAAACTTTAGTGATACGTGGTCGGGTACGGCAGAGTATTACCATGTATTTGAGCAAGATCGAATTGCAAGCTATGAAACGGAAACTGCGGGCTATAACATGGTAAATCTTGGCTTGGCGTATAATGGTCAATATATGCAGGGCAATGATTATCGTGTGTATTTCAAAGCCAATAACCTCTTGGATGAGACGGTTTATTCGCATGCTTCATTCCTATCGACCATTCCACAAGTGGGGCGTAACTTCACAGTTGGGCTCGACTTTAGTTTCTAAAATGCTACTTCAAGCTTCAACCCAACCTTTTCCGTAAAGAAGAGGTGCTTCCTCTCCTTTGTGGAGAGGTTGCCAAAACATCGACAACAGAAATCCTCTTGAAAAATCAAACAATAAAACCTAGTCTGAGCATATTGGACTAGGTTTTTTGTTATGCGTATCTTTCGAAAATTACATCAAAAGCTCAACTGGACTGCGACTCGTTACGTTGGTGTCGTGGTGGGCTTGCTGGCTCTAACTTACTTAAGCTCAGCGGTTTATCATACTGTTAAACCACTGCCTGATGGGTTGGACTATACTGGCAAGTTACGTCATGCCGATGTCAAATTTATTGCAGATCAAACCTATATTGATGCACAAGGTAAACAGCAACAAGATCACCATATTTTCAACGAAGTGTTTAAGTTGATTGAAGATGCACAAACCACGATTGTGCTGGATATGTTCTTGTTTAATGATGAAGTGGGTACATCTCAAGTATCACAACGGGCGTTGACTCGTCAGTTGACCGATGCATTGATTGTCAAGCGTAGCTTGCATCCGAATATTGAAATCAAAGTCATCACTGACCCGATTAACTCAGTCTATGGCGGGCTCTTACCTGAGCATTACCGTAAACTGCGTCAGGCGGGTGTGGATGTGATCGAAACTGATTTACGTCCGCTCCGTGCTTCTAACCCTGTTTGGTCAGGTTTTTGGTATATCTGTTGTCAAAATGCAGGCAATAATCCCGATGGTGGTTGGTTAGGCAATCCATTTGGGGATGGAAAAATTACGCTACGCAGCTATTTAAACCTATTTAATTTTAAAGCCAATCATCGCAAAACTTTAGTGGTCGATACCGCACAAGGTTGGAAGACCTTGGTGACATCTGCGAATCCGCATGATGGCAGTTCGCGACATTCCAATGTAGCGCTGTTGGTGACAGGCAATACCGCAATTGATGTCTTGAAAACAGAGCAAACTGTGGCTCACATGTCTCAGGGCGATGTACCGATGGTGATTATGGGGGAGTTTGAAGCCAGTCCATCCCAGCCTCAAGTTCAAGTGCTGACTGAAAAAGCAATCCTAGATGCAACACTCAACTTGTTGAATAACGCAAAAGCCAATGATCAGATTGATTTGGCGATGTTCTATTTGTCTGAGCGTCAAATTATCAATGCTTTAAAAGATGCACAGAACCGTGGCGTTAAACTTCGGATTTTACTCGATCCCAATAAAGATGCATTTGGTCGTCAAAAGAATGGAATCCCCAACCGCCAAGTTGCGTCTGAGCTTAACGATGCCGGTATTACAGTGCGTTGGTGTAATACTCAAGGGGAACAGTGTCATAGCAAAATGGTTTTAAAACGCCATGCGCAAGAAGCAGAGCTCATTTTGGGTTCAGCGAATTTTACTGCACGTAATTTGAAAAATTATAACTTGGAGACTAATTTACGTGTGATTGGTCAGTCTAAAGCAGCGGTGTTTACAGATGCTCAGCAATATTTTGATGGGGCATGGTCGAACTTAAATGGTCGTCAAATGAGTGTGGACTATGAGCAATATAAAGATGAGTCAAAACTCAAATATGGGCTATACCGCTTTATGGAGTGGAGTGGTTTGTCGACGTTTTAATTTCGAATTCCTTTTTCCATTTCTTGCCGTTTCATGAAAAGCGGTACTTCTCCTATATTGTGCAAGATGAAAAATCCCTCTTTTTAAAGAGGGATTGAGGGAGATTTAATTTTTAAGATTTTACTGCTCAGGATTGGGCGGGATGATTTGATCCAAATCTTTATCGGTCATCTTATCGAGTTCATGTAGATCGGTTTTGATTTTCCATTTTTCAGCATTTTCTACTGGACTTGGCAGACGTGCTTCTAACCAGTCACAAATGACATCGGGTGGAAAGTCAGCGTGGTTACACTGAATGACCCATGCTAAGAATTGCTTGGCTTCACCATTCATGTACGGTGGAGGTGAGACAGGTAAAAACTGTGTCGGGAGGCGCTCATTTTTAGAAATATAGTTCAACACATGCCCAAGTTCTTGCACGGTTTGCCATGCCAAAGGATGATCTACATCAATTTGGAACTTAAACCACCACGCACTTTTTCCATCTGTACCATAAGCATCAATCAGATTTTTTTGAATACTGGGAACTTTGCAAAAATATTCATAGAGTCGATCAAAACTTAATTCAGCCACGGCGTGATCATCCAATACAATTATAAACTAAGGCTAAGTATAAACTGAAAACTCCTGTGATTTTTGATTTTCAAAGAAATCCAGTTTGTCACCTTATAGCGACGATAACCAGCAATGATCTAAAATCGACAGTTTGTACATTTTTTATCCATTAAATTGGTTTAAAATAATAATATTCACCTCAGTGGAGGAAGATGATGAAATATTTAAAAATAATCTATGGAATAAGTTTACTCAGCTTATTTCCTGCACTGAGTTTTGCTCAACCAGTGACGCGCTATTATGGAAAACCGCTGACTTCGCAAACGCAACGTTTTCCAACTTATGCGGGGCCTTATCAGGGTTTAACCACGCGACCTACATCACCGCCTCCAATTGAGCCTCCTCATCACAGACCACCTCCGCACCATCCTCCTCATGGCGGGTATCCGATGCGACCAGGTGTGAGTATTATTTATCGAGCACCTAGTTATTCAACTTATAGTCAGGAAACTAATAGCTATGTGTATGGGGATGGTGATTCCAGCATTGAAAGTCGTGATTATGTATTGATTACCGATTGGCGACGTTTAGGGCTACCAGACCCACCTGAAGGCATGCACTGGATTTTTGAAAATGGACGCTACGCTTTAGAGCCAGATTCAAAATAAATGAATCTTTGATTGATACTAAAAACCCTCCGTTGTTTAGACGGAGGGTTTTTTAGTGGTCAATAAAAATTAAGCGAGTTCATCATCTTGTGGACGTGGTGTTTTGCCTTCAGCTAAGGGTTTGTCGGCATGTTTATCCCGAATCACCGAAGGATAATTCCATGACGCATAACGAACCACCAGAATGGCAAGAGCCATAATTAATATTGAGCCTGTGATAATGACTAAATCCATATCGGCTTTGTGGTCGTGTTGGATGTCCGAAATGAGTAGCCGAGTGAGGGCAGTGATCGCAATATAAATTAAGAAACGAACAGGCATGTGGTTGGTTTTAAAGTAGATACCGACCATTGCACCCAGCTCTAAGTAGATGAATAACAGTAAAATATCATCAATCGAGGCGTACTGTTTAACGGTTAGGATCTCATAAACAGTATGACCAGCCGACCAAATCACCATACAGCCAATAATAAATAAAGCCACATAGTGAAAACTTTCTACTGCAGTATTGCCTAATTTATCGAGGAGGGTTTCAATTTTCTCTATTTTAG
This sequence comes from Acinetobacter sp. TUM15064, assembly GCF_008980265.1. Lineage (NCBI taxonomy): Bacteria > Pseudomonadati > Pseudomonadota > Gammaproteobacteria > Moraxellales > Moraxellaceae > Acinetobacter > Acinetobacter sp. TUM15064. The sequence continues at coordinate 11,988 of NZ_BKFU01000018.1, forward strand.
GATCACGGTTGGTCATGCTAGCCTCCTCATACTTTGCGGATATTATATTGAATCATATGCAAATTTCATGCAAATGACGAGAAGTTGATTATAAAAAGCTGACGTTAAAAAAAACGCCTGACTGGTCAGGCGTTTTTTATCGTGTTTAAACTAATTAAGCTTGGTTGGTGAAGTAGTCTTCAGAGAAGTTCATGATAACTTCTGCACCCGCTTTTACTTTTGCAATACGTAAGTCGATTTCAGGCAAAATACGCTGTGTAAAGTAAGCCGCAAGCGCCAATTTGTTTTGATAGAAATCACCATCTTTGGCTTTGGCCGCATTGGCAATTTTTGCAAACATATAAGCAAAGCTAAGTAAGCCGACTGCATGTAAGTAATCCACTGCTGCAGCATTTGGAAACTCTGCACTTTCAGCAGCACGTTCAAGAATATACTTGGTTACTTCTTCCACTTCAGTTGCTGCATCGAGTGTTGCATCTTTAATGAAGTTTAGGTCCGCATCTAAGCTGTTAGCAAAGTCACGGATTTCAGAAATGTAGTCTGCGATAAATGCACCACCACATTTAATGGTTTTACGACCAATTAAATCTTGAGACTGAACGCCATTCGTACCTTCGTAGATTTGTGCAATACGTAAGTCACGTACACATTGCTCCATGCCCCATTCACGAATATAACCATGACCACCGAAGACCATTTGTGAATCAATCACTGCATTAAAAGCAGTATCGGTTAAATAGGCTTTTGCAATTGGAGTTAGCAGTGCCACACGGTCATTGGCTGCTTTCACAGCTTCAGGGTCTGTTGAGAACTTGGTGATATCAAGTTGTTGACCGACATAGACAGCAAAGGCACGCGATGCTTCGTTGTTCGCACGTGCATTCAGCAACATACGACGAACGTCACCATGCACAAGAATGCTGTCTGCAGGCTTAGCAGGTGATTGAATACCTGATGCACTACGACCTTGTAGGCGGTCTGTTGCGTACTGTGCAGCATTTTGGTAAGCAAATTCAGATGCACCTAAACCTTGGATACCCATCGACAAACGTTCGTAGTTCATCATCACGAACATCGCCGCAAGGCCTTCATTTTCTTTACCGACCAAGAAACCCTTGGCACCGTCAAAGTTCATCACACAAGTCGCAGACGCTTTGATCCCCATTTTATGTTCAATTGAACCTGGGCCTGCTGCATTACGTTCACCGACAGAACCATCTGCATTCACCAAGAATTTAGGTACGATGAATAATGAAATACCACGTGAACCCGCAGGTGCATCTGGTGTTTTCGCTAGAACCAAGTGAATGATGTTTTCAGCTAAGTCGTGGTCACCGCCAGTAATGAAGATTTTAGTCCCTGTAATGTTATAGGTGCCGTCTTCGTTACGTTCAGCTTTAGTTTTGATAATGCCTAGATCTGTACCTGCATGTGGCTCCGTTAAGCACATTGTTCCAGACCATTCACCTGAGTAAATTTTAGGTAAATACGTTTCTTTTTGCTCTTGAGAGGCATAGCTGTTCAGTGCCATACCAGCACCAACAGAAAGTAGCGGATAGAGCATGAATGATGGGTTGGTTGCGAACAGCATTTCATCTGCAAGAACGGTCAGCATTTTAGGCATGCCTTGACCGCCCCATTCTTCATCAGCTGCTAAGCCAATCCAACCGCCTTCAGCATATTGCTTAAATGCTTCTTTAAAACCAGTAGGTGTGGTGACTGCACCATTGCTATAAGTTGCACCTTCTTCATCACCTGTACGGTTTAAAGGCAGGGTAACGTTCTGCGCAAATTTAGCCATTTCTTCGAGGATCGCTTCAGCCGTTGCGCTGTCTACATGAGCAAGATTTTCATTAGACTGCCAGAACTGTTCAGCATTGAAAACGTCATTGAGGATAAACTTCATATCCGCAAGTGGGGCATTATAAATTGGCATGTTCGTTCACCTGTTTATTGTTTGAATCTCTGTAGACTTAGGACAGCTTAATGGACAACGGTGGATGTTGTCAGATGACCCAAGCGAAATAACGCTCTATTTATAAAGAAAAAGGACCGTCAAAGCTATGACCGTCCTTTCTCTATTTCTGTACTCAAGAGTACAACATTTCAAATATCAACTGAGATATTCAGCTTAGAATGCAAAATGTTCTGCATCTAATGCGAGTAACGGTTCTACACCACCAGCAATCACGTCAACGTGTGAGCGAACACGTGGAAGAATCTTCTTGAAGTAGAAGCGAGCTGTAGTAACTTTCGCGTTATAGAAGTCAACTTCAGTTGTCCCAGCAGCAAGTGTTTCTTGAGCCACAAGTGCCATACGTGCCCATAGGTAAGCAAGGGTGACATAACCAGAGAAGTAGAGGTAATCGACTGCTGCAGCACCCACTTCATTTGGGTTTTGCATTGCTTTCATACCAATTTGCATTGTGAGGTCACCCCACTCTTTGTTCAGCGCAGCAAGTGGTTCAACAAATTCTTGCATTGCAGCATTGTCTTTGTTCGCTTCGCAGAATTTGTGAACAATCTTGGTGAAGTCTTTCAACATTGCACCTTGAGTACCCAAAACTTTACGACCTAATAAGTCTAATGCTTGGATTTCTGTTGTTCCTTCGTATAGACACGCAATACGTGTATCACGAACGATTTGTTCCATGCCATGCTCTGAAATAAAGCCATGACCACCAAACACTTGAACACCGTGTTTTGCAGACTCTGAACCTGTTTCAGTTAAGAATGCTTTTGCAATTGGAGTCAGTAGAGACAAGATGTTGTCAGAGTATTTACGCTCTTCTTCTGTCGCACCTTGCTCAACCACGTCTGCATGTAGAGACAATAAGTAAACCAGTGCACGACCACCTTCAGCAAATGCTTTTTGTGTTAAAAGCATGTTACGTACAGCAGGGTGAACAATGATAGGGTCTGCTTCTTTTTCTGGGGCTTTAGGGCCAGTCAGTGAACGCATTGCTAAACGGTCTTTTGCATAAGCAAGCGCACCTTGGAATGAACCTTCAGATGCCGATAAACCTTGAACTGCTGTACCAATACGAGCAGTGTTCATGAAGGTAAACATGCAGTTTAAGCCACGGTTTTCAGGTCCAATCAGGAAGCCTTTTGCGTTATCAAAGTTGATCACGCAAGTTGAGTTACCATGGATCCCCATTTTGTGTTCGATTGAACCACAACGTACTGCGTTACGTTCACCGACAGAACCGTCTGCATTTAGATTGAACTTCGGTACGATGAATAACGAAATACCTTTGGTACCTTTAGGCGCACCAGGAAGACGAGCAAGGACGATGTGAACAATGTTCTCCGCCATGTCGTGCTCACCTGCAGAGATAAAGATTTTCTCGCCTGTGATTGCATAGCTACCATCTGCCTGTGGTTCAGCCTTGGTACGGATAATACCCAAGTCAGAACCTGCATGGGATTCAGTTAAGCACATGGTACCTGTCCAAACACCTGAAACAAGGTTTGGTAAGTACGCATCTTTTTGCTCAGCTGAACCGTGGTGTTCTAAAGTACGTACTGCACCATGAGAAAGACCAGGGTACATACCCCAAGCCCAGTTCGCAGTACCGACCATTTCAGAAATCACGTTACCTAAAGAAACTGGTAGACCTTGACCGCCATATTGCTCTTCAGCAGAAAGAGATGGGAAGCCTAATTCGATATATTTCTGATACGCTTCTTTAAAGCCTGTTGGCGTGGTAACAACGCCATCGTTCCATGTACAACCTTCACGGTCACCGCTTTGGTTGATTGGAGATAATTCGTTTTCACAGAAATCTGCAGCTGCGTCTAAGTATTGGTCAACCAATTCACGGCTTACGGTTTCCTGAAATGCAGGCAGTTTAGAATAATGTTCTTCTGCGTTAAGTAACTCATGCAGTACGAATTGCATATCACGTAAGGGCGCTTTGTATTGTGGCATCTCGTTTTCCTCAATACTGGTTTAACCAGCTTATAATCCTAATAAACATAAAAACGTGTCTTCATTGACACGTGTTGGAATGGTTCAATCGTGCAACATCTTCTAATTTGGTACAAGCGTTTCAGGGGCTTTTCTTGGTGACTGTAAAGTCAAACAAATATTATTTAAAATCGCTAAGTGGGTTGAGTGTAAACAGTTTTGGCTGTTCTAGCATGACATAAATAGTCAAAAAGCGTAAAAAGTTATGTCCAAGAAAAAAGGCGCAGAATGCGCCTTTGAACTGAAACTATCTTTTTAAGATGCTTGATTTGGAGCTGGAACGGGTGGTTTTGGTTGGAAGTGAACCATACATTTACCATCCACGGTCTGCGTACCAACTTTTATTTGAACAGATTTACCATCTGATTGGCCTTGGCAAGCTTTAGCCATAGCTTCTTGGCGCGCTTGACGTTCAGCTAAACGCTGAGCATATTGTTTGGTCAGTTCAGCACGTTTTGCATCGGTTAATGGCTCACCGTGTTGCATATGCATGCCACGGAACTCACCACGATCACCTTGCATAGGTGCCTGTCCAGCATGATCATCTTCCATTGGTGGACGTTCGCCACGTTTCATTTCATCACGGTTTGGTTTAAATGAAATGGCGCAGGTACCATCTAAGTTTTGTTCACCTGCTTTAATTTGTACCGCTGTACCTACTGCCTTGCCATCACATGCTTTTTTCATGTCTTGCATGACTTGTTTATGTTCAGCGCGCATTTCTTTAAATTGCTCGCGTTGTTCAGGGGACATTCGACGGTCGTTCTTGTCATGACCATGCATGCGTTGAGGTTGGTCCATATCTTTTGGAGGCTGGGTTGATTGACAGGCAGTCAATGCGCCTACAGATAAAATACTGGCAGTGGCTAAAGCAATTTTTGTCATCTTATTCATGTGTAATTCCCCAATAAAGAGCAGGTGATTTTTGATGATTAAAGATTAAGTAATAATGATGTAGAAACAATGGAGAGTTTTTTAGCACAGTGTTCTATACAATACGAAATGAGAAGAAAAAACTGAGATATGTGTTTTGAAAATTCGTCGCGTACCGATTGCCTTACGCTTATTCCTGACCGTCTTGCTGACCACGTTGGTGATTACCACGGTGAGTTTGGGCGTGTTACATTGGACGATGCAAAAGAATTTTGCTAAATACGTTGCAGATGTGGAAATGCAAAAGCTCGATCATTTGATTGACAACTTGGCAGGTGTGTATAGCACTTATCATGATTGGGGCAATGCCATTCAAGCACAGATTTTACAGATTGAAGGTAAAGCGGATCCTGACGATTATGACCGGCTCTCGCATTGGTGGTTAAGACGGCAATATGATATTGCGTTACAGCAGCGTTATTTTGAAGAACATACTTTTGCGAATCTCCCGCCAACTTTGGCCAAAGCTGATCAAGGAAAACCATTACTTGATCAAGATGAGTTGAAATGGTTAGAGCTTAATTTACCGTCAGAATATCAACCTTTTGAAGGGCTTAAATTTCCATTGAGGTCGAATGAAAATGCATTTCGCCCCCCTGAACGCAAAGACGGCAAAGCACCACCAAAGGAAAATCAGAAAAAGCAATTTATCTCAATGCCAGACCGTTTAGGTTTGAGCTCACGTTTATCTTTATATGACGCCAAACAACAATTCGTTGTTGGTGAGCCATCTTCAGACCAAGTTTCATATCGCCCCATAATTGTGGATGAAAAAATAGTCGGATATTTGGGCCTAAAACCCGTGCTTGATCAAGATGATGCACTGAGTATTAACTTTTTTAGTAATCAGAAACGTTATTTATTATTGGCTTATGGTTTAACTGTTTTTGCCAGTTTGATTGTTTCATTATTATTGGCAACGTATTTTAAACAACCGATTCAGCGACTTTTAAATGGTACACGTGAACTGACGAAAGGTAATTTTCAGCATCAAGTTAAAGTGAATCGAAACGATGAGCTGGGTGATTTATCCAATGAGCTCAACCAATTGGCGGTGATTTTAGATCAGCATGAAATTTCACGTCGTCAATGGGTGTCGGATACTTCGCATGAGTTGAAAACACCGTTGGCAGTGTTACAAGCGCAGATTGAAGCGATGCAAGACGGTATCCGAAAACCAACGCCTGAGCATTTTGCCTCGATGTTACGTCAAGTGACCAGTTTGAAAAAGTTGACTCATGATTTGGCAGACTTAGCACAAGCTGAAGCGCAGCAATTAAACTGTTATTTTGCAAGCGTAAATCCATGGGCGGTGATTGAGCAAGAAGTGGAAAACTTTAAGCCCAAATTTGAACAAGCTCATTTAAGCATCAGTGTTGAAGGTGAGGGGGCTGAGTTACAACTTGATATTGACCGCTTTAAGCAAATCATGGTCAATTTGTTGGGCAATAGTATCCGTTATACTGAAGCCGGTGGACAGGTTCGTATTCATACTGAACAATCTGCAACAGATTGGACAGTCTACGTTGATGACAGCCCTTATGGTTTAAGTGACGAACAGTTGGCACGACTCGGTGAGCGTTTCTACCGTGTAGATGACTCGCGGACGCGGAGCACAGGTGGTACGGGTTTAGGTTTGGCTTTATCTGCTAAACTGGCGCAAGCTTTAGGTGGCGAATTGAGCTTTGATCATTCGCCTTTGGGTGGTTTACGTTGCAAGTTAACGTTCCCAAAAAAATGAAACACAAAAGGAAGTATGTATGAAACATATTATGCTGGTTGAAGATGAAGTAGAACTTGCACAATTGGTCCGCGATTATCTTGAAGCAGCGGGCTTTGAAGTCAGTATGTTTCACGATGGTCAGGATGCATTTGATAGCTTTACGCAGCGTAAACCGAGTCTCATGATTTTAGACTTGATGGTGCCGCGTATGGATGGTTTAACAATTTGCCGTAAAGTCCGCGAACAGTCGGATTTACCGATCATTATGGTTACCGCACGTACCGAAGAAATTGACCGCGTGCTTGGCTTGAACATGGGGGCAGACGACTATGTGTGTAAGCCCTTTAGCCCGAAAGAATTAGTGGCGCGTGTCCAAGCCGTGTTACGCCGTTTAGAGCGCAAGGCTGAGCCTGAAGATCAGTCTTTATTCCGTATGGATAAAGCGCAGCAACGCATTTGGTATCAACAAAAGCCTTTAAACTTAACACCGACCGAGTTTCGTTTACTGGAGTTGTTTTTAGAGCATGTGGGGCAAGTCTATTCACGTGCACAGTTGCTGGATCATATTAATCCAGACAGCTTTGAAGTGGCTGACCGTGTGATTGATAGTCATATTAAGAACTTACGTCGTAAGATTTCGGATGCAGCTGAAACAGGCAACCGTCATGAATGGGTTCAGGCAGTATATGGTGTAGGTTACCGTTTTGAATATCCTGAAGATTAATTCAGTTGTCTAAACAATAAAAAAGCGGATAAGTCTTAGGCTTATCCGCTTTTTTATGCATTCAGGGGAGGGAGTAAGCAAAAATGACAGTCAGTTTGAATGCGAAATTGCTAAAGCGAGACGGGACAATCGGTGATTTTAAAGGGCAAGACTGGTTGATCGCCTGTGCAAGCGGTACAATTCATTTTTTTATCAGATGAGCATGTGTTTTGAGCAGCGAGACGCCTAAACTTCAGCGCCGTTTAAAGAACCGCCATATTCAATTGATCGCCATGGGTGGCGCAATTGGTACAGGTTTGTTCTTAGGTTCAGCACATATTATTGAATCTGCTGGCCCATCCATTATTTTGGGTTATATGATTGGCGGTTTGATTGCATTTTTAATTATGCGTCAGCTCGGTGAAATGATTGTGCATGAGCCAGTGACGGGTTCATTCAGCTACTTTGCCTTTAAGTATTGGGGGCGGTTTTCAGGCTTTTTAACAGGCTGGAACTACTGGGTACTGTATATCTTGGTGGTGATGACTGAGCTGACCGCGATTGGTAAATATGTGAACTACTGGTGGCCGCATATTCCTGCGTGGGTCTCGGTGCTGGTGTTTTTTGTGGTGATCACATTGGCCAATCTTGCCAATGTCAAACTATATGCGGAGTCTGAGTTCTGGCTGTCGATAATTAAGGTTGTGGCGATTATTGCCATGATCATCTTCGGGGTTTATTTGTTGTTGACGGCTGATGTCGGTTCCACTGCCTCCATCACGAACTTATGGGTACATGGCGGGTTTTTCCCACATGGCTTTGAAGGCTTGTTTTATATGTTGGCCTTTATGATGTTTGCCTTTGGCGGCATTGAGCTGATTAGTATGGCGGCTGCGGAAACCGAAGATCCTGAAAAGAACATTCCAAAAGCCGTCAATCAAACGGTGATTCGGGTTTTCCTGTTCTATATTTGCTCGCTGGCGATTCTTTTGTCTCTGGTGCCTTGGAATCAATTGGATTTGGGTGGGCTAGATAAAAGTCCATTTGTGCTTATTTTTAAGCAAATGGGCATTGATTGGGCAGCGCATTTACTCAATTTTATTATTCTGACTGCATCGGTTTCTGTTTGTAATAGTGGCATGTATGCCAATAGTCGCATGCTATTAGGTCTGGCAGAACAGGGCAATGCTCCACAAGTTTTTAAGCAGGTGAATCGACAAGGGACACCAATTGCGGCGGTTTTATTTTCAGCATTATTGATTTTCGGTTGCGTACTGTTGAATTACTTTTTGCCTGAAAAAGCACTCAGTTATCTGATTTATATTGTGGTCAGTGCTGCGGTGCTGAATTGGATGATGATCAGTTTGATTCATCTTAAATTTAGACAGAGTATGAACAAACAAGGCATTCAAACCAAGTTTCCAGCGTTGTTTGCACCGTTTAGCAATTATTTTGTTTTAGCCTTTATGCTGATGATTTTATATATCATGTGGAATCAAGGCTTTATGCTTTCAGTATTAATGCTTCCTGTCTGGATCCTCGTGCTCTTTGTTTTATTTAAAACATTGAAGCCGAAGAAAAGCTAAAGCGTAGGTAACGATGTTGAAAAGGACTCAATATGAGTCCTTTTTTATTGGTTTTTTGATCGTTTAGGATTCTGATTGATTACTAAATTTAAGCATTTTGAATAATGTTTTAATTTGTCTTTTTACTTTTACGTTTGTTTTAGACAAGGTCGATGAGTCTGTATTCAAATCAGCGAAGCATTCTGCTAGCCATGTGCACGTCACTTAGGGTTGGGTTGTGAGATAGTATCCAAATTTTGCAACAATGCGATCAAATAAGCAACTGAGCAGATAAATGACCTAGATTTCATTCAATCTCAGAGGGTCTTCGTATGAGGTTCACCATAGCTTTTGGATTAACTTGGGTGGCGAGTGAGCGACTTCTATATTCAATCTTTTCGGATTGATATGTATAGATAATTAAATAGGCAAAATTGAGAAAAGAGTGGTTGTATTTCCAACAGATTGAAACAGTGGGTTATTAAGTTGCTTTTTAAGTACTCAAAAACTAATTTTAATGAGTAAGGTTCAGCTGCGGTCATACTGAAAACTATCCACAATTTCTGCGGATAATTTTGGGGGTAAGTCTAATTAAGCTTATTTTTTATGTACGTTTTGGCTTACAACTATTCAAGCGGATTGCGTCTAGGTCAGCCCTAAAATGTTTTATATGATGCAGTCATAGAGAACAGGAAGTTCCAAAACATAAAACAAAAATAATAAGTTCAGCACGAGGATGTGAGGTACGACAGGAGTTATACCTAGCTAAGTGATACGAAAAAAGCCCGACAGGATGTCGGGCTTTTTTTGACCTAGCAAATATTCATTGCATTTTCATTTTGTATTTCTTTTCCAAAGAGAAACAGTATATAAAATGTTGAAAAGTTGCACAGCCTAGATAATATGCGTTCAAACCTATGCATCTGCTTGATGCAGTGATAGGGTTCAGCTTTAGAACATGTAAAAGGAGTAATTAAATTCTGTTCATTCAATACATGTTTAGGTGATGGCTTGAAGTGTAGCAATTCGCTGTTTTTGTGGTTTATTCAACTTGGATACCACGAGTTCATAAGAACTTTGTACTAGATCAATAACTAAATCCGAATCTAACTCTTCATCTTCATAAATTGAAATCCAATGTTTTTTATTCATATGCCAACCTGCATGAATATACGGATAAATATCACGTAGCATCGCGCCGTGGTCAGGCGTGACTTTTAAGTTACTTAAAGCCATACCCTTTAAAGATGAATTGAGCAAAAACATTTTATCCATGACTTTATAGACATCACAACCTTCACCAAAGGGCTGAGTACATGTCACTTCTGGCAGGGCAAGTGCAGCTTTTGCAGCAATAAGATGTAAGGACATGGTGATCATCACTCAATGGGCGAAGCCCTGTGGATATTGTTTAATTTATCCACAGTTTAAGCCAAACGCTTAAGAGGAACAACTCACCATCACCTCTGGAACATCTGTTGATAAAGGTGCTACATCCTCAGCTTTCTCTAGTGCTACATTCCGCTCAAACGGGTGGCTGAGGAGGTCAAATAAGCGTTCGACTTCTGAGAAATCATTCCGTTCAGCCAGTTCAATCGCTTTTTGCGCCATGTGATTGCGTAGGATATAAACAGGGTTGGCTTGTTGCATGGCTGCATCGAGTACTACTGTGTCTTGATTGGCACGAATCTGTTCATATTGCGCAAGGAAACTTTCAAACTGACGGCGGTCAAGGCAGTCATCTTTAATTGTTTCATATTGTTTATTCTGCAAACGAGTAAAGCTCTGTGTGTAGTCGAGCTGTTCGGTTTGTAGAATCCGTAAGAAGGTCATGGCACAGTCAAAACTGTCAGTGTGGAAATGAGGTAAGCCCATTTTCTGACTTAAACCCAGTTTGTAGTGCTCCAAGAACGTGGGTTCATAGTGCTCTAGGCAAGTGGCAAGGTCTTGCTTCCATTGTTCTTTGTCATAGTCTTGTGGACAAAGCGGAATGAGGTTATTCAACCATGTCCATAAGTTCCAGTGTCCAATGCTCGGCTGTTGTTGATAGGTATAGCGGCCTTGGTAGTCGGAGTGATTGTTAATCCAATTCGGACGGAAACGTTCCATAAAACCATAGGGGCCAAAATCGAGGGTTGAACCCGTAATGTTTAAATTATCGGTATTCATCACTCCGTGTGCGAAGCCGACCAGTTGCCATTTGGCAATCATAACCGCAGTCCGTTGAATCACTTGGGTTGCAAATGCCAAAATAGGTTGTTCTGCTTCTAAACATTCGGGGTAATGCCATGCGATGCATTTTTGCGTAAATTCGCCAAGTAAGTCAGGTTGATACTGATTTATCCACTCAAAATGTCCCAAGCGAATATGGCAGTCTGATGTACGTAACATCATTGCACCCAGCTCTAATTTTTCACGTTGTACACCTTGAGTAGACGAAGTAAAACCGACTGCATTACTAGAGGGAATACCTAGTGCATTGAGTGCATGACCTGCCAGATATTCACGAATGACCGAGCGTAAAACCGCACGTCCATCGCCCATACGTGAGTAGGGGGTCGAGCCTGCACCTTTTAAATGTAAGTCGATGGTTTGTTGTTTTTGATCGAGAATTTGTGCAATCAGTAAACCGCGCCCATCCCCGAGTTGGCCTGCCCATTGTCCAAATTGATGCCCAGCATAAACCATCGCAAGTGGAGCGAACTCAGCAAAGGTTTTTTGCCCGCTACAAATCTCTACCCAAGACTGTTTGTCGGCTTCAGACCATTGTAATTGCTCTGCTAAAGCGGCATTGAAATGACCTGCTTTTGCCCCTTTTAGTGGAAGGGGCTGTTGATGGTGATAAAGCTTTGAAGGAAGGAGGGAATAGCGTGAGTTGAACTGCATAGTGAAAGATCACAAGGGATAAGCCATGACCTCATCAATATAGCAAAGTTTTAGTGTTAAGATATATATCCAACCGTTTTAGTCGACTATAAACAACTTGGCACCCTTTGAGGTGGATGAGCGATGGGCTTCAGCTTGATCTGCAACTTGGTAACTCATGCCAGCCGTAAGGGTAAAGCTACGGCCATCATCTAGTTCGGTGTGGAGTTCGCCTTCTAAGCACAACAGAATATGTCCTTTAGAACACCAATGGTCGGCCAAATAGTTCTCCGAATACTCCACCATACGCACGCGAATCGCGTCAAATTGCTGCGTGCGCCATAGGGCATAACCTTGATCACCTGTATGGCGGGTGGTGGGTATCTCGGCCCAGTTGGTGATACCGAATGGGATGTTGTTTATATCCATGTTGTTATCCTTTATGAACTGCTAAAAAAAGCCCCTTGCGGAGCTTTCTTTTGAAACGATTATTAGAAATCAATTATTGTGAAACAGGCGCTTTTTTAATGCTACGCATCAGCGTGGTTAAGGTTTGACGATGATGACCTAAACGCTGTTCAACCAATTGAAATTCAATTTTAAGCTTTTCATCCATTTGATGAATTTTTTCAGCTACAGCTGTTTTCTTGGCTTGAATTTCTTGTTCTTTCAATTTTGCCCAGTCATTTAAGGTCTGGGTGAACGCATCATATTCTTGTGCAATACGAGCTTTTGCTGAGCTGATGTCATCACTGACATTCAGACCATGAACTTCTAAGTCTTGCTCAGCATACTTAAACTTCATCGCAAGTTCAGCTTTTTTGATATTAAAGCTCGGAATACGACGTAAGTTTTTAGCTAAACCCAGTTTTGAGCATGACCAAATCAACCATTTGGTTGGGTCATATTGCCACCATTTCACACCATTACGGTAGTCATATTGGAAAATGTGGTGGTAGTTATGATAACCCTCACCCCAAGTCGCAATAGCTAACCAGAAGTTGTCACGTGCGGTATTTTCATCTGTATATGGACGTTTGCCCCACATATGACATAAAGAGTTAATGAAGAACGTAACGTGGTGGCTGAGGATTAAACGCATTAATCCGCCCAACAATAACACGCCCCATAAGTCACCTACGGCCCAACCAATTGGTAATAAAATACCCGTGTGGACGATGATCACTAAGGGCACATAGTATTTGTGTTGGAACATCACCAATTTATCATTGAGTAAATCGGGTGCATTTTTAAAGTCAGGTTCTGCTGATGGATAGTCACGAAGCATCCAACCCATGTGTGCATACCAAAAACCATTGTTAATCGAGTACGGATCTTTCTCGATATCATCGACATGGCGGTGGTGGGTACGGTGACCTGAACCCCAATATAAAATACTGTTTTGTACTGCAAATGTACCCATAATCATCAAAATGATTTTTAAAGGCAAGCTTGCTTCATAAGCACGGTGTGCCCATAGACGGTGATAGCCAGCGGTAATACCTAAACTACTAACACCCAGTAATACAAACATACTGATCCAAGCGGCTAAGCTGAAATCATGATGGTAGGCATATAACGGAATTGCAATGACAGCCACAATGGGAAGAAAAACCAATGCAAAAATTGCAACCCAGTTAAATGGGGCTTTGGGTAGGGGAGCATTCATCTCCAACAGCACTCCTGAAACCTTGGGAGGTATAAATGGAAGGTCAATCCATTACTTTTTGCATGGATTAAGCTACAGCATATTAGCATGAGCGAACCGTGATTCACTAGCATTATTGTACAGATGTATTGTACTAAACAGTAACAGAATAAGAATGTTTAGATATCGAAATTATCGAAGCATTTTTAGGCACTCTAGTAGTAGAGCGATCAATAGGAAAAGTGAACATTTTCAGTCCCACTGCGCATGTAAAATTCAAGTCAATTTTTGGCTTGTTCAATGAACATCTGCCAAATGTTGTAGCATCATTTTAGGAAAATCGGTAATTAATCCATCAATGCCACAGTCACGTAAATGTTTAGCCCGCTCGATGTCATTTACCGTCCAAACACTAATCGCCAAATTCGCTTGTTGTGTGGCTTTTAACAGGTCATCGGTTGCCAGTTGGTTCATCCAGCCGATTTGGCAACAGCCGTATTTGAGCGCTTGTTCAATCGCAAGATGTTGAATATCGTCTTCAATTAATAAACCCCGTTTTAATGGGGAGTGTTGATCTTGGAGTGCTTGTAGGATTTTAAGATCAAAACTGGTGATGACCGCACTCTGCTCAAAGTCTTTAAGCTGCTGTGTGAGATGTTGTATCAGTCGCTCCGCTTCTGCTTGTGTTTCTACAGCTTTGACTTCAACCTCAAGATGTTCGAAGTCCTGCATAATCTGGAGTGCTTGTCGCAGAGTTGGAGTGCCTTGCTTTTCCCAGTCTAACCAAATATGTGCTTGATTATAGGTATCGAGTTCTGTACTGTTTAATGGGTAGAGTGCTTGGTCGATACCAGTGGTCCGGAGCATGTTGTCATCATGCATAATGATCAGCTCATGGTCTTTGAGCTGACGAACATCAAATTCGACCGCACGGATGCCCAAATCATGAATATATTGAAAACCGCCGAGTGTATTTTCTGGGGCTTCGCCACGTGCACCACGATGTCCGATGATTCTCATATTGAACCTGATTTATACGTCTTTTGATTGATTGTAGCGCTAAAACATCGGATTGGGGGATAGATTCTAAGGTGGAAATATCAGATATACGTCAATGCCGTGTGTAATAGTTAGAGGTCGGATTGAGTTTGAGTGTAATGCCTCTGCGATATTGGCAATAAGCAATGAAGTCCGAAGAGTTTTACGATGGGTAAATGGTTTGGGTTAGTTTCTCGAAAGAAAAGTAACTTCAAAAAGCCTTCCAGTGAATTGATCACGGGAAGACTTTGAAAAAATCTATTTCGTTCTAAAACTTAGAAACGTTTAAATGGTTTCATTAATATTTTTTTGCCAAAGCACTTCTGAGCCGCCTTCAGCTCGTTGTAAGGCACGGGATGCAACAAAAAGCCAGTCTGATAAGCGGTTGAGCAACTGTAGCGCGGTGCTTTGAATATTTTGATCACGGGTGTGTACCGACATTAAGCTACGTTCAGCTCGGCGACATACCGCTCGCGCTTGGTGTGCGTAGCTACATGCTAAAGAACCTGAAGGGAGAATAAATTCTTTCAGCATGGGTAAGTCTTCATTCATACGGTCAATTTCTTGTTCAAGAAACTCAATACAAACTGGTTGGAGCAAATGATAGTTTGGAATACAGACTTCACCGCCTAAATCGAAGAGCCAATGTTGAATGAGGCTCAAGCTTTTATCCCATGTTGCTTTTTCCGTGATTTGGCTTGCACTAATTTGAGCACGAAGTACACCAATTGTTGAATTAAGCTCATCGACATCGCCCAGTGCGGTAATTCTTAGATCATCTTTAGTCACACGTGATCCATCGCCCAGACCTGTGGTGCCTGAGTCGCCAGTACGGGTATAAATTTTACTTAAACGGTGGCCCATAATTTGTCCTGCCTAAAGAATGAAAAAAAGGATAATGTCGGTCAAAACATTATCCATAAACTGCGCTGTTTTAAATTGTTTTTTTGAGTCTTTACGCTAAATTAATAACGGAAAGTGACTCCTGCTGAGGCAAAACGACCGCCATTGATGTACCACGTATCAGTGCTTGAGTAGACTGCTTTGTATTTGACATCACCAATGTTTTGGATATTGGTGAACAATTTGATATTTGGATTTACATTCCAAAATGCATTGAGATCAATCGTTGCATAACCAGGAATTTTAACGGAGTTTTGGCTTGCTTGAGCTTTTGCATGAGAACGAGCGACAAGAGCAGTATTTACACCATAAGTTCCGTCATCATATCCTGCTGTAAAGGTAAAGGTTTGACGTGGACGACGCACGAGTTCAAACCCAGTAGATTCATCTTCTGTTTTTACGTAAGCATATTCAGCAGATGTAAAAAGTTGATCTTTTTTCCAATTTAAACCGAGCTCACCACCAGTCATATTGGCATCATCAATATTGACATATTGCCATGAGGCATTTGATCCAATTAGGTTTTTGACTTTAGTGTAATACACAGACGCATTTGCACTTAAACCATAGTTAAATTGTTGATCTAAACCGATTTCATAAGAAATACTTTCTTCTGGTTTGAGATCTTGATTCCCATAAAAACCAGCATATAGCTGATAGGCTGTTGGCGCTTTAAATGCAGAACCAATATTGGCATAAACACTTGTCAACGGTGCAATTTGTAAACGTCCAGCTATTTGCCCTACAGTGTGTTGACCAAATTGATCATCATCTTCTAAACGGATACCTGCTTGAGTGTGTATGCCCGCATTATTATATTGATGTTGTAAGTAATACCCTGTAGACCCAAGGTTTTTCTTCCCAGATAGGTAATCATAAGTCACATCAGTATCTTGTGTTGATACACCGAACAAAATGTTTTGTTTTGGAGTGAACTTCCAATTTAAATTAATGTCACCTTCATTGCGCTCACTATCATAGGCATACGAATACGTTTCAATATAAGTTGCTTCATCTTGATAATTTGAATAGCGGGCATTTAAAGTTAATGCATCTGTGAATTGGTATAGACCATTCCAGTTGATCAATTGATTTTTAAAATCACGTTTAGCAGTATTTGTACCTGTAGAATAGTCTAAATAGTGATTGATTCCTTCATTTTCACTAATAGATACGTTTGTTTTAAAATTATCTTGTTTGTATCCAATCTTAGCGCTATAACCTTTTTGGTCATAGCTCGCTTGGTCATTATTCTGTGTATTTAAGATTTCTGTGCCATCACTTTCTAAGCGTTGACCTCGAATTTGAGCAAAAAAACCATCTTGAGCTAGATCTAATCCTACCAGTGCTTTATATGTGTTGTTCTCACCATATAAGCCAGTAATGAATGCACTATTTTTTTCTGGGGTGTCTGTCAGTAATTGGATTACCCCACCAATTGCATCAGAACCATATTGAACTGAAGCAGGGCCTTTAAGAATTTCAATTTGACCGACATCAGATAAATCTAAAAGTTCGGTATTATTTTTACCATTAATCCCTTCAATTAAAGCAGCACCATCTTTAAGTACTAAAGTATGATTGGAATTTGTACCACGGGTGAAAATGGAAGTTGTTTGCCCAAGACCACCAGTTTGAACAACATTTAATGCGGCATCTTGTTTGACTAGATCATTTAAGTTAAGAGCTGGATTTTTTTCGATGTCACTTTTTGAAATCACAGCAATACGGGCAGGAACGTCTTTAATCTTTTCTTCAGAACGTGTTGCAGTTACAACGAGTGTGTCTAAAGATGCATTAATACTGTCTTGTGCAGATGCTGTTGCGGAGAAACCCATCGCAAGAGCGATTGCGCCCACTAAAGCTGTAGGCTGAAATAAATTTGGCATGCTGGCTCCATACATTCACCCCCCGTGAATGATTGAGTTAAATGACGCAATAAGCAGGTCTCCGGACTTAAATATAAATATTGCGAACAATATTGGTATATCCATCTTCCCACACGAGTGCAGTGATGTAAGTGCAAACACTTATAAAGATATACGTTTCGTTTTACCGTTGCGGGGGCAGTGTTGGACTCTCACCAACTTCCCTAAAGCATAGTGCTCAGACTTATTGCATTTGGGCGAAGTATAAGGTTTGTATGCGAATTAAACAATCTATGTAAAGATTTTTCAGGATGAACTTTACGCAAGGCGAAAAAATTGCATTACAATGATTCGCCCTGTTATTTATAGATCAGCTATAAATAGGGTTGAGCCAGAGTTATAACCTATGCGAACCCGTGCCAAAATTTGTGGGATTACCCGTAGCCAAGATGTTCAAGCTGTGGTCAAAGCAGGGGCAGATGCAATTGGTTTTGTATTTTTTCCACCTAGTCCACGCCATGTCAGTGTAGTTCAAGCCAAAGAATTGATTCAACATGTGCCTGCCTATGTGCAAACTGTTGGACTTTTTGTGAATGCCACTGCGGATGACATTGCGGATGTGTTAAAACAAGTGGCACTGGATATCATCCAGTTTCATGGTGATGAAACACCAGAAGACTGTCAGGTGATTGGGACACAAGTAGGAAGGCGCTGGTATAAAGCTATTCAAGTCAAACCTGAATTGGATGTGGTGGCAGAAGTTCAACGTTTCCAACAAGCAGGGGCAAGTGCAGTGCTCTTAGATGCCTGGCATCCTGAACTCAAAGGGGGAACAGGACACAGTTTTGACTGGTCACAATTCCCTACGCTTGATATTCCTTTAATTTTAGCGGGTGGTTTAACCCCCACTAATGTTGAAGACGCTATAAAGACGACTGGGGCTTATGCTGTAGATGTCAGCGGAGGCGTCGAATCCGCTAAAGGTATAAAAGACCAACAACTTATAGAAAACTTCATGCAAGGAGTCCATCGTGGATCAGCAAAGTAATGTGATTGACTATACCCAATACCCAGATGAACGTGGGCATTTCGGTATCCATGGCGGACGTTTTGTGTCAGAAACTCTAATGGCAGCATTAGAAGACTTAGAAAAGCTCTATTTCCGTATGAAGGATGATGAGCAGTTTCTGGCAGAATTCGACCGTGACCTCGCCTACTATGTAGGTCGTCCTAGTCCTTTATATTATGCTGAGCGATGGTCGAAAGAGTTGGGTGGTGCGCAAATTTATTTAAAACGTGAAGACCTCAACCATACGGGTTCACATAAAGTGAACAACACCATTGGTCAGGCTTTACTGGCAAAACTGTCAGGTAAAAAACGCATTATTGCTGAAACGGGTGCAGGTCAGCATGGTGTCGCAACGGCAACCATCGCGGCGCGTTTAGGTCTGGAGTGTGTGGTATTCATGGGTGCAGAGGACGTAAAACGTCAAGCCATGAATGTCTACCGTATGCGTTTACTTGGTGCAACTGTTGTGCCTGTCGAAAGTGGCTCAAAAACATTGAAAGATGCCATGAACGAAGCGATGCGTGACTGGGTGACCAATGTCGATTCAACCTATTATGTGATTGGTACGGTTGCAGGCCCACACCCATATCCACAGTTAGTTCGTGACTTCCAGTCAATTATTGGCCGTGAAGCGCGTAAACAAATTCAAGAGCAAGCAGGGCGTTTACCTGATGCTTTAGTGGCATGTGTAGGTGGCGGTTCAAATGCAATGGGCTTGTTCTACCCATTCTTAAACGATGCTGATGTGAAAATGTACGGCGTTGAAGCTGCGGGTTATGGCATTGAAACAGGTAAACACTCTGCACCGTTAAATGCAGGTCATGTTGGTGTTTTACATGGTAACCGTACTTATTTGATGTCAGATGAACAAGGTCAGATCATTGAAACGCATTCAATTTCAGCAGGTTTGGATTATCCAGGTGTGGGTCCTGAACATAGTTTCCTGAAAGATATGCATCGTGTTGAATATGTGCCAATCAATGACAATGAAGCTTTACAAGGTTTCCGTGATTTAACTCATATTGAAGGAATTATTCCTGCTTTGGAAAGTTCTCATGCGATGGCTTATGTCACTAAACTTGCGCCAACCATGTCTAAGGATCAAATTATCATTGCGACGGTTTCTGGTCGTGGGGATAAAGATTTGATGACTGTGGCACGTATTGATGGCGTGGAAATGGTTGAGATGTAATGACTTCTTTAAAGCCTTCCTATTGAGGGGAAGCTTTAAATATTAGATTTAAAGAATCGTGTTGGGTGAAAGCTCAGCACGATTTTTTTGAAATAGAAGTTTATCCAAAACATGAATAAGGGAAGGCGACATGGATGTTGCCCGTTGAGCAGCATTACAGGGATGTAATGTCTGCTCAATAAGATGGTTTTGTTACTTTTGCCGAAACAAAAGTAAGATATTTCCTGCCAATGAAAACTTTGGTCAAATCTATCTCATTGTATTGGTGATAACGTTATTTAAATTTTGACGGAGTCTTACTGCTTACACCTCAAATGTAAGGAGTTCATAATGTTACTTTGGATAAGCTCAAAGTAACCAAAGGCATTGTCATTCGCAAAACTCGTCCTATACTTTCATGTGATTAATGGAGTTGCAAAAACATTTCTCTTGAAGGGTAGTTTACCTCGAACAATTGCGAATGATGCTTCCGTGAAGCGCCTGTTAGCTATAAAAAAGTATCTCAAAAGAAAGGAAATAGAATGCCCAACCTATTTATGGTTATGCTAGGTGGTCGTCATGCACGTGCCAATACCGAAGTCCATGATGTTGTGTTTGCTGTCGCTGACAGTTTAGAAGACAGTTACCCGCAACTTAAACATGCATGGTTTGGTGAACAAAAAGGCTTACATATAGATGCTTGGGCACGGCTAAATGGTGTTGAAAGTGCGGGGAAAAAATACCAAATACAGTTTAGTGATGCTCAGCCTCAAGTCACAGATGAAAAATTGTGGCTCATAAATTTAGGTGGCTATGACACAGGTGAATTTGGGGAGTTGCATCGTTATGTACTCGTTGTTGCCCCCAATGCAGTAGAAGCCAAACAACTTGGCAAACTACATTTTGATCAAAAGTGGAAAAAGCAACATACAGATCGTGTTTTAGACGTCGATGACTGTATTGCGATTGATTGCATACATGGACGTTATGTGCTGTTGGTTGAAGCTGAGTTTGCACAGAATGTATGGGAAAATACGTATTTGATGTTGAGTTAAGCTGAGTGCGTATTCAGTGCTAGGATGAAAACATAAAGACATCAAAATGTTAATCTGATTTCTTTTCATAAGAAGCTGATGAAAAAATAAACTAAATGCTGTTCAGTGCCAAAATTATAGGCATAATAAGCATACGGATATTAATTAACTTTTGCTTAAGGATAGAGCATCAATGGATTTGATACAGTCCAATGGACAACCCCATTATGGTCGGTTTAGTGAACTTCCAAAAACCATTGATTTAGATAAATATCAGTATAAAACTCCGTATGGTGAAGTGCTTACGGGATGGCGTAAGAAACTGAAATATAAAAAATTTAAGTTTTGCAGCATTCAACATGAACACTATACCATTGGTCTTGCAATTGCCGATATTGCTTGGGCAGGACATGGTTTTGTTTATATTTATGATCATCTTAAAAATGAAGTGCTTGAATGGAATGCGGTGAACTTTTTAGCACGTAAAACCGTATTGGATGAACAGCCTTTATATAATCAAAGCGTGTTTGCAAATTCACCTTTCCAAATTGAAATTCAGCATGCCAATGGGGTGCGTTATGTGCAAGTGACTAAATATGGTGAAATTAAACTGAGTGCACGTATTTTCTGTGCCAGTACAGAACCGCTTAGTATGTGTAGCCCAACAGGAATCAATGGTTGGACCTACACACAAAAACTCACAACTTTGGCTTGTGAAGGATTTTTTACCAATAAAGCAGGTCAGATAATCCAATTCAATGATCGGACATTGGCTTCTTTAGACGATACCTGTGGTTTTCTTAGACCTGAAACAGCTTGGTTTTGGTTATCATGCAATTTTTGGGATGCTGAGGGCAGACGCATTGGGCTCAATTTAGCTTCTGGTGTAAATGAAAGTTTTGGCAATGAAAACTGTCTGTGGATAAATGGAAAATTATACACAGTGAGTGATGTTTTGTTTCAGATGGAAGAAGAAGGTCGCTGGACGATTCGTTCGTTAGATGAGCGTTTGCATTTAACCGTGACTACGGGTTGGCGTCGGTTTGAAAACCTCAATTTACGTCTGGTCGGCAGCCAGTTTAGTCAGTGGCAAGCCAAGATTAGTGGTACGATCCAGCAGGGTGAGCAAGAGCTTATCTTTCTCAATGAATATGGCTTACTTGAACAGCATTATGCAAAGTGGTGACAGCGAAAATAAAAAACTGGCTCAGTGCCAGTTTTTTATCGGTTATGGTTTTTCACTTTATTTTCCAGCTTGCCAAAACGCTTCGCCCGCTAAAATTGGATCATTCGTTTCTGCTAGGGTGTCGATCCAAACATCATACTGTGCAATCACAGGATGTTGATTTGGGTGAAAGTCTTTCTTAAACCAATCGAAATATTGCCCACGCATCCGAGACAGTATTCCTTTTTGTCCAAAGAACCATGGCAGCCCTTTACGCATCATTTGCAAACGTTGCAGGCGGCTAAAACCATCATGTTTGAGCATGACATCTGCGCGGTAGGTGGTGAAACCAAACATCATCACCGTGGTAAAGGCCAGTGCAAATAGACGTGTCGCTTCAGGCACATGTCCGACTTGTTTCATCACATCAAACGCAACATCACGGTGTTCCATCTCTTCAATGGCATGCCATGCAAATAAAGCACGTACATAGGGATGGGCTTCTGCTAAGGTTGTTTTGTGGCTATAAAACGTTTCTGCCATGAGTGCAGTTAAATGTTCCGCAGCGGCAGTCATCGCAATGTTGTATTGCGGCGAGCGTTTACTCAGTTCAAATTTAAAGATTTTATTTAAACGTTGAATAAATTGGTCAACAGGCATGCCTTGTTCTCGCATGACCTGATTCATTTTGTCATGGGCAATGCCATGTTGCGCCTCTTGTTTAATAAAATCTGTTACGCGCTGCGCTAAGTCAGGGTCTGTAATCTGATCGCGAAATAAACGCACGCTTTGAATAAAATAGCGTTCACCATCGGGGAAGGTGAGGCTGAGTGCATCGAACATGCGGGTCCGAAATGGGTCGTCGCCAAACCAAAAACGTGGCACCTCATCGAGCTTAAAATTAAGTTTGCTTCGCACAATCGGTTCAATAGGGACACTAACAATGGCATTCATTTTGTTTTACTTCATTTGCCTCGGATGATTGCAGTATGTCGGAGAAAATGCAGTTTGTTTTGACAGATATTGCCATTTTTTATACATTTTACGCCAATATGAAAATGTCGCATGTCATATAGCGGGTAGGCCGTCATGCAAGAATTACAAATCCCCAATGGTTATTTTCAGCTCTGGAATATGTACCTGATACAGCAGGGCATTGATTTTCATCATCTCGATGTTTTAAATCCATATAAAGTGAACTTAGAGCATGTGCTCAGACTGCCGATTGATACTCAGTCACCTTTTTCTTTTTTTCATACGATTTTACAGCTCACGCAAACGGAGTTGGACTGTCCACAGTTAACCATGGAAATGGCTAAGCTGATTCGGCCTGAACACTTTGGTGTGCTAGGCTATATGGCGACTCGAAGTAATAGCGTGGCTGAAGCCTTACAGTATGTTATGCGCTTTAGTCGCTTGGTGATTGATGGGGCGGAAGTAACGCCGATGCACATGCAACAGCAGGGCAATGAAATATGGCTGACATGGCCGTTCCACCATGAAAAATATGCAATGCTGAATGAAATGACCATGGCCTCGATGGTGCATTTGGCTAAGCAAATTTTCCCCGATCAATTACAGTTCCTAAAAATTCAAATGGCCCATTCCGCGCAGATGGCACTCTATCATTATCAAAAGTTTTATGGCTGTGAAGTGAGCTTTAGTCAAGCCTGCTATGCCTATGTGATGAGTGCAGACAGTTTGAGCTTAAAATCGGGCTTTGCTGATCCTTCCTTAACACAGCTTTTACTAAAACAAGCAGAGGTTGCCATTGCACTCAAACCTCGCTATGAAAGCGTATTACAACAGATTCATAGCGCCGTGGCAGATTATCTTAAAGCACATGCGGAAGCCCCTAAAATCGAGCACATTGCAAGTGAGCTACATTTGTCTACGCGGACCTTACAGCGCCAGCTACGAGACTTAGGCAGTTCATTTATGCAAGTGCTTGAATGTGAGCGTATGAAGCAGTGTGAGCAGTTGCTTCAACAAGATTTAAGTTTGACTGATATTGCCTTTCAACTCGGCTACTCGGGCAGTCTGCTTTAGCGCGTGCTTATAAACAGCATAGTGGACAGACCTTATTACAGTTGAAACGACAACTGAAATAACAGCAGGAATAAAAAAGCGCCTTTGGCGAGGCGCTGAAATGTATGAAAGGATCAGACTGATTTCAGTCGTGGAAAACGGAACGCAATCGCAAGAATGGCAAAAATCGCCAGTATCCAACAGTAGTAAATGCTGCCGATGAGTTCGACAGGAGAAAGCTTTGCAATCGAGCAGGCCAATAGAAGTTGTGCGCCATAGGGAATCAGTCCTTGTACCACACATGAAAAGATGTCGAGTAAAGCGGCTGCACGTTTTGGGTCTACGCCATATTCTTTAGCAACTTCACGTGCCATATCGCCCGATAAAATAATCGCTACAGTGTTATTGGCCACAAAAATGTTGGAGAAAACCACTAAAAAGCTCAATCCAATTTCACCTGCACGCTCGCGACCGACTTTAAATAAACGGGTTAGGCTGTAAATGCGTTGAATAAGCCAGTCGAGTCCACCTTCTTTTTGCATAATGGTCGAAAGACCGCCTAAGAACATCGACAGTAACGCCACTTCAAACATACCGACAAAACCATCATAGATGGCTGTGTTGAGTTGAATGACTGTAAATTCTGGCTGTGCAATCAATCCCATCACTCCAGAGAGCACCACGCCAACCATGAGTACAGCAAGCACGTGTAAACGACTGAAGGCGAGGAAAAACACCACCACATAGGGCAATACCAGCCAAGGGTTAAAGTCTTTGGATTGAATACTTTCGGTTTGATGGATGCTAAAGACATAAATCGCGATCGTGACTAAAGCTGCAGGTACTGCAATCCAGACATTGACGCGAAACTTGTCTCGAAGATGAACTTTTTGACTGGTGGTAGCGGCAATGGTGGTATCCGAAATCATTGACAGGTTATCACCAAACATTGCACCGCCGACGACTGCGCCTATGGCATAGACCGCAGCAATATCAGTGGCTTGAGAGAAACCAAAGGCAATCGGTGCACAGGCTGCAATCGTGCCCATCGAGGTGCCCATTGCTGTTGCAATAAACGCTGAAATAATAAATAGCATGGGCAGCACAAAGGCTGGTGGAATCGCAGACAAGCCCATTTGCACTGTAGCATCTACACTACCAATGGCACTGGTGGTACTGGCAAATGCGCCTGCCAGCATGAACACCATGAACATTAAGATGAGGTTCGGGTGACTTGCACCGCGCAGAAAGGTTTCGATGCCTTGATTCAGCTCACCGCGATAAATCAATACTGCCAAAATAATGGCAGGAATGGCCGCAACAGGCGCTTTCATTTGATAGAACGCAAACTCGGTTCCAATCACAGAATGGTAAATACCACTGCCTAAGAAAATGGCTAAAAAAACAATAAGCGGTAGTAGCGCAAGCGCACGTGCTTGCACTAAACCTGAGTTATCGGTGGTCATAGGAGATAGGGAAATGAAAGAATGTGCGTAGTATAATGCAGGTTTTGCTATTTCATAAAACTTTAAATGTAAAAGCTAAACCGCCTATTTTTATCATTTTTTTGCAAATAAAAATAAGTTTATCTAAAACTTAGACATTTTGGTATTTCCTAAAATTAGGCATCTTTGATCATTGAGAAAAAAACCGAAATATCAGTAAATGGTGCTTTACGGTTGTTCTGAAAATATTTGACGAAAAATGAATTGGAACGTGAACGCAATGTGCTCTATTCAATGAGTAAAAAATAGCGTTACAATGCAGCGTCTTGTATTTTTACAAAGCCAACTCCTCAGTAGTTTTAATTTTAAACAAGTTAAGGAAAGCACAACCCTATGTCACGTTTAGCCACTCGTTTTGGACAGCTTAAATCTCAACAGCGTAAAGCTTTGGTTTCTTATGTTATGGCTGGTGACCCTCATCCACAGGTAACAGTTCCTCTGTTACATCAGATGGTCGAGGCGGGTGTTGATGTGATTGAACTCGGTCTTCCATTTTCAGACCCTATGGCAGATGGTCCTGTGATTGCCCTTGCAGCAGAGCGTGCATTGGCAGGTGGCACCAATACCTTAGATGCTTTGAATATGGTCAAAGAGTTCCGTCAAAAGGATCAAGAGACCCCAGTGGTATTGATGGGTTATCTGAATCCAGTTGAAGTCATTGGCTATGAAAAGTTTGTATCGACTGCGCATGCATGTGGTGTCGATGGCATTCTACTGGTGGACTTACCGCCAGAAGAAGCAGCAGAGCTTGATCTTGTATTGAAGCAATTTGATATGGATCAAATCTTTTTACTAGCGCCAACCTCAACGGACGAACGCATTAAACATGTGGTGAAACAGGCGAGTGGTTTCATCTATTACGTGTCTTTAAAAGGGGTCACAGGTGCAGCAACTTTAGATGTTGCTGAAGCTGCAAACCGAATTGCAAAAATTAAAGCAGAAACAGATATTCCTGTCGGTGTTGGTTTTGGGATCAGTGATGCGACATCTGCCAAAGCAATGGGCGGAGTGGCTGATGCTGTGATTGTTGGTAGTGCTTTTGTTAAGCAATTTGCAAGCTTAGCACCAGAACAAGCCGTGGTTGAAACGGTTAATAAAGTCAAGGAGCTTCGAGCAGCGCTCGATGAGTTAGTATGAGTCAAGATGTTAAATCAGGGAAAATCCTAAGCCCATCGACGCCATGGACTGAACGTGGTGTACCCGGTATTCAAGTACCTGATGAGCAAACCTCACTCAAGGCGACGTTTACAGAACCAACGATAGAATGCCCTGAGTGCCATGCACTTGTTACACGTACTGCAATGTCATTTAATGCTTATGTTTGCCCTCAGTGTGATGAACATTTGCGTATGAAAGCCCGTGATCGTTTGAATTGGTTCTTTGACCAAGTGCAAACAGAATTGGGACAAGAATTTAAAGCCAAAGATCCGTTAAAATTTGTTGACTCAAAGCCATATCCAGATCGTATGACTGAAGCACAGAGCAAAACGGGTGAAACTGAAGCCTTAGTTGTGATGCAGGGTTTACTTAAAGGTATTCCTTTGGTTGCCTGTGCCTTTGAATTTGACTTCATGGGTGGTTCAATGGGTACGGTAGTTGGTGACCGTTTTGTGCAAGCAGCTGAAAAAGCCATTGCGGACAAGCAACCTTTGATTTGCTTTGCTGCTTCAGGCGGTGCGCGTATGCAAGAAGGTATGTTGTCTTTGATGCAAATGGCGCGTACTTCAGCGGCTATCCAAAAAATGAAAGATGCAGGTCTGCCTTATTTGGTGGTGTTGACGCATCCTGTTTACGGTGGTGTAACGGCATCTTTAGCGATGCTAGGTGATGTGCATATTGCAGAGCCAAAAGCGATGATTGGTTTTGCGGGTAAACGTGTCATTGAACAAACTGTGCGTGAAAAGTTAGAAGAGCCGTTCCAACGTGCGGAATACTTGCTTGATCATGGTGTAATCGATCAAATTGTTCACCGTCACGCATTACGTGATACAGTTTATCGTATTGTCGCGAAACTGATGAATTTGTCTTGAACACAGCACCACTTGCAACAGACTCTTTAGCAACATGGCTCGATTATTGGGGCCATGTTCACGTTACGGGTATTGATTTAGGGTTGGAACGCGTCATTCCAGTAGCTGAAAAGCTTGGAGTGACACGACCTGATGCCAAAGTTTTAACTGTAGCGGGAACCAATGGAAAAGGTTCGACCACCACCACATTAGCTGCCATTTTAAATGCACAAGGCTATAAAGTGGGACTGTATCAGTCACCGCATATTTACCGTTTTAATGAACGAGTTAAATTGCGTGGGGTAAAGGTTGATGACCAAAGTTTGGTAGATGCTTTTGTGCAAGTGGATCAAGCGCGCCGTGATTGTGATTTAAGCCTCTCGTTTTTTGAGGCGACGACACTCGCGGCTTTTGTCATTTTTAAAGACCAAGCCTGTGATGTTTGGGTCCTTGAAGTGGGTCTAGGCGGTCGTTTAGATGTGGTCAATGTGATTGAACCCGATGTTGCGGTGATCACCAATATTGGTTTAGACCATACTGACTGGCTGGGCGATACCATTGAAAAGATTGCCTTTGAAAAGGCAGGTATTATCCGTCCAAATATTCCTGTGGTGTTCGGCGGCTTACAACACATTCCTCAAGCGATTCTTGATAAAGTGGATGCTTGTGCTGCCACATTATATGCAGTGAATCGTGACTATTTTTATCAACCTAGTGAGCATGGTCAGTCGTGGATGTTTGCATCCAGTGGCACCACTTTAAATTTGCCCCTCGGCACATTGGCCGTTGAAAATATTTCAACAGCCGTTGCTGCTGTTTTATTGAGTGGTTTAACTGTCACTCAAGCGGCTATTTCTGAAGGAATTCAAAACGCAAAATTGCAAGGTCGTTTTGAAATTCGCCAAATACAGAATAAAACCGTAATTTTTGATGCAGGGCATAACCCGCACGGTGTTGCTTTTTTATTAAATCAATTGCGAAATTTCCTAAAATACAATAAACAGTACACTGAAGTAGTCAGTGTTTTCTCAATGTTGACAGATAAAGATGTGAAATCTGTCACAG
This sequence comes from Acinetobacter sp. TUM15064, assembly GCF_008980265.1. NCBI lineage: Bacteria > Pseudomonadati > Pseudomonadota > Gammaproteobacteria > Moraxellales > Moraxellaceae > Acinetobacter > Acinetobacter sp. TUM15064. Next base: position 40,253 of record NZ_BKFU01000018.1, read on the forward strand.
AGTTATTGAAAGACACCATACAAATGTGGAAAATTGCGGCATTAACTGTTCCGCGTGCAGCACCAATTGAACAATTGGATCAAGCATTGCTAGGACAACAGGTGCAGCACTTTGACAGTGTGAAATTGGCTTTTAAATCAGCGCTCGATGAAACAAAGAATAATCAGCTGATTTTGGTATGTGGTTCATTTCATACCTTAGAAGCGGTATGGGAGTATTTGGAAGAATGTCAATGAATAGCAAACAGCGTTGGATGGGTGGCGTTGTTTTATTAGGTGGTGGTGTCCTTTTGGCAGCATTACTTCTTAAAGGCAAAGAAGAAATACATCAAAATAATATTAAAACACCAGAGCTTGCGACACAATCTGTGCAACGTAATGCTGAAGGTGAGTTAGCTCAACCTCAGTCGTTAACGGTTGATGTTGAAACAGAAAAACGCTTACTGGAACAGCAACGTGTCGCACGTGAAAAATCAGTTGCTGAACAAGAAGCTCGTGCGGCTGAATTTTTAGCGATGCAGCAACAAGCCGAAGCCGATGCTGCACGTAAGGCCGCAGAAGAGTATGCTGCGCTGAATGCACATCGCAATGCCGCACAGCAAAGCTCGGACAACATTCCACCCGAATTGGTTGAGGATGAAAAAGCCAAGCAACAACGAATTGTTGCGGACAAAGCGGCTGAACTAAAGAAGTTGGAACAGCAAAAGCTACAAGCCCATACTGAGGCTGAAAAAGCAGCTGCTGCAAAAAAACTGACTGAGCAAAAAGCCTTAGCGGAAAAGCAAGCGCTTGAAGATAAAGCCAAACGTGAAGCTGAGGCTAAACGTAAAGCAGAAGACGAGCGTAAGGCTGAAGCAAAAAAAGAAGCTGATCGTAAAGCAGATGCTGAGAAAAAAGCGGAAGACAAACGTAAGGCAGATGAAAAGCGTAAAGCTGATGAAGCCAAGAAGAAGGCGGAAGCTGAAAAAGCGCGTGATTTGCTTGAGCATGGCGATAAGCAGTGGATGGTACAAGTGGCATTGGCTGCCAATGAAGCCAATGCAGATGCTCTGGCTGCCAAGCTTCGTGCCAAGGGTTATAAGGTCACTAAAAGTCCAACCTCTAAAGGCGTGCGGATTATGGTGGGACCATCCAAAGACCGTGATACTGCCGATGCAGCTCGCAAGAAGATTACCTCAGATGCAAGCCTCGGCATGAAGTCAGCTTGGGTGATTGACTGGGTGCCACTCGACAAACGTTAAGATTGGGTTTAACCCAATTGCCTTCACTAAGATGGATTCAACAGTTGCTGTTGAATCCATTTTATATTTTCAGGGCTAAATAAAGGCTCAATATTTTGCCAAATCGGATGAAAACCATAACCACCATGTTTCATCTCAGCCAAGGCATCAGCGGTAGACCAGTTTTGAAAAATAATGCGGTACATCGCCACGCTGGCGCCTGTACGGTCTGAACCATGGTAGCAATGCAGTAAAACTTTTTGCTGATTTTGCTCTGCATGTTGAATTTGCTGCATCACCTTTAACAGGTCTTCTCGGTCAATCGCCCATGTATGAATTGGGATATGCACCAGTTCAAACCCTTGGTTGGACAGTTTTTTTAGGTCTTGATTGCGCGAGCGTAAATTAATAATCACGTCAATTTGCTGTGCTTTTAAACTTGGAACTAAATCTTGATCGGGTTGCTCACTCCGAAAAACAGTTTCGCTGATTTGATAGAAGTTATGCGCAGGTTGGATCGACTGTCCCCAGTGTTGTGGGCGCTCTGTCTCTGGCAGCGCAGGTGTAGTCATACAGCCAGAAATACTGACACACAGAGAAAGCATAACAAGGTATTTGGTCATAGGATCAGGCTCTGATGGTATGAGAGTTCAACAGGGTCATGCGCACAAAAGATTTCGATACTGGGTTCAGACTGTGCCAATTGTTGAATTTTATGCAGGTTGCTTAAACGCTGTGAATTATCTTCGGCAAAAAATACTTCCAAGGCATTTAAGCTGCGAAGTTTGTTTTGAGGGTTGAGTTCTAAGTGAGAGTAGTAGGCATCCCCACAGAAGAGTTTCCAACCCTGTTGGGTTTTAATGGCAATGCCACAGTGACCTTCAGTATGCCCAAACAGCGGAATCAAAAGAATCTCATTATGAAATAAGTCAAACCCTTGCACTTGAGTCAAATTAAACCATGCGTCACCGTGGATCGGCTCAATAAAGTGCCAATGGCGATGCTGCTGAAATTGTTGTGTTTTATAACGCGCTTTATTTTTTAATGATTTCAGGTTTTGTGCAGCATTATATTCGTTAGACAGAATATGCACCGTTGCGTTGGGAAAGTCAGAAATGCCACCTGCATGGTCAAAATCCAGATGTGAAACCAAAATATGTTTAACATCTTTCGGGCTAAAGCCAAGTTTTTGGATTTGTGCAATGGCGGTTAATTCTAAGTTTTGTTCAATTTTTCCAATCCGAGCCACTAACTGCCCCAAACGCTGTTTGGTGTGTAGATAGTCTTGTATGCCTAAGCCTGTATCAATCAGCACCAGCCCTTGATCTGTTTCAACCAAAAGACAATGACACACCACCTTGGCTTGAAAACCTTTTTGGCCGAAGAGCGGAGCACAAACTGGACACATAGTGCCACAATGTAAATGGTGAATGTTATAAATCATAAAGTCATTTTTATCGTGTTGTTTGGACTGTTATAGCGGAAGATTTGAGTTTTAACAGTTTGATTTTGTTAAAGAGTCATGTGTGCCTGCTTTAAGCAGAAAAAAGCCTGTCGATTGACAGGCTTTAAAAAGTTCAAACTCGGCTCGTCATTAGAGTTTGAAATGATCATACAAGGTAACTCAGAACGTATTTTTATGGGTTAGTTTCCTCTTTGGATTGCTTGCAGTTCAGTGCCCATTTTTGTTTTCAATCGGTCTGCTCGGTCAAAACTTCGGGCTTCGCTTGTCTAGTGCAAGAGCAGAGTATTTTATCCTTGCTCAGGCTGTGGAGTCAGGCGTAAATATGGTGTTACTGCCTTATAGCCTTTTGGAAAGCGCTGTGCGATCTCCGCTTCATCTTTGAGTGATGGCACAATCACCACATCATCGCCCTGTTGCCAGTTTGCTGGGGTTGCAACTTTGTGATGATCGGTCAGTTGCAGTGAGTCAATCACGCGTAAGATTTCATGGAAATTACGACCTGTTGATGCAGGATAGGTGATAATCAAACGGACTTTTTTGTTTGGGTCGATAATGACCAAAGAGCGAACCGTTAATGTTTCACTGGCATTGGGATGGATAAAACCATATAGCTCAGACACTTTTCGGTCTTGGTCGGCAATGATCGGGAAGTTCACGGTAGTATTTTGGGTTTCATTGATGTCTTTGATCCAGCCATGATGTGACTCGACATCATCGACTGAGAGGGCAATGGCTTTTACACCACGCTTTTCAAATTCATCTTTGAGTTTTGCGGTAAAGCCAAGCTCGGTGGTACATACTGGCGTGTAGTCAGCAGGATGTGAAAAAAGTACTCCCCAGCTATCGCCTAAAAATTGATAAAAATCAATTTCGCCTTCGCTCGAAGCCTGTTGGAAATTGGGTGCGATATCGCCTAAACGTAAACTCATGGTAAACCTCAAATTATCTTTATGTCTATGGAATGAACATCACTATGGCGCAATTTCTTTTGCATGAAAAATAGTGTTTTATTATTTGTTTATACAAAATACTCATAATGAGGCGGATAGGGGTTCTGTATTTAGGTATATCAAAGATGATCTCGTTTTTGCTCTAGAGACCGTTTATTTGCATGTTTACTAACGGTATTTAAACGAAATTATTTCTGCTCTAAAGTGTGTAACTATATAGGATTGATCGCACATACGATCGGCTATAATTCTTTTTATGATTGATTTATATTGGTTTTTTAAAGTGATTCCAAAAATATAACAAATTTGAGCATTCGAACAATGAGAAAAAATAGGTATCGCCCTGACTTTGTTGCTGTGTGTGGGTGCTTCAACTCATGCGCAGTGGGCAATTGAAACAAGCCCAAGTGAGTACTGCTCGTCAAACGCCACAACAAATTACAGATCAATATCTAGCGTCTCAAAAAAGTCTTACACAGCGGAAAGTGGCGCTGTCTTAGGCTCTCGACCGAGAGTTAGCTCAAGGTCAGACTACGAATGCGAGTAATGTCTACAATATTACCTGCGTACAGCTCGTTCCAATTCTCACTGCGATGCGAGTCACTGATGAGTAGCTTTTAGATTTTCTACAGAGCATGAATCCAAGTCAGTCCAACAACGGAGTGAAAGCCTCGCTGCGGCAAAATCCAGCGCATGAAAGCAAAACCTTGAATAACTGCAAACAATTAAAGTCGCTACTTTAAAAAAGACCGTTGAATCCTGATGAGTTCGGATGAAATCTCTATGTCGGCTGTTTAAAATTTGTTACATTAGTTTGCCTTAGATTCGACGGGCTAGAAACAATGAATAGATTTTTTAAATGGTTTTGTGTAAAGCCCTTGTACTTCAAATTTCTAGCACCATAATAACGACTAAGAAAACATATTCATTTGACAAGCAAGATTTAGAGAGTCTATTCATGTTGGCAAGTCTGATCGGAGGAATCTTCGGTACCAAAAATGAGCGCGAACTCAAACGCATGCGTAAAATCGTAGACAAGATTAATGCGCTCGAGCCGACGATATCCGCTCTTGGCGATGCAGACTTATCTGCAAAAACTGAAGAATTTAAACAACGCTATAACAAGGGCGAAAGCCTCGATAAATTACTCCCAGAAGCATTTGCTGTCTGCCGTGAAGCAGCTAAGCGTGTGATGGGCATGCGTCACTATGACGTACAGTTGATCGGCGGTATTACCTTACACGAAGGTAAAATTGCGGAGATGCGTACAGGTGAAGGTAAAACCCTGATGGGTACCTTGGCGTGTTATTTAAACGCGATTAGTGCTCAAGGTGTTCACGTCATTACCGTGAATGACTACTTGGCACAGCGTGACGCTGAATTAAACCGTCCGCTCTTTGAATTCTTGGGTTTAAGCATCGGGATTATCTATTCCATGCAAGATCCAACAGAGAAAACTGAAGCCTATCGTGCTGATATTACTTACGGTACCAACAATGAATTTGGTTTCGATTACTTGCGTGACAACATGGTGTTCTCGCTTACTGAGAAAAAGCAGCGTGGTTTGATCTATGCCATCATTGACGAAGTCGATTCGATCTTAATTGATGAAGCACGTACGCCGTTGATCATTTCAGGTCAAAGTGATGACTCTTCACAGCTGTATGCTGCAATCAACAGCATCCCACCTAAACTGCATGCGCAGAAAGAAGAAAAAGTCGCGGATGGCGGGCATTTCTGGATTGATGAAAAGCAACGCTCTGTTGAAATGACTGAGGTTGGTTTTGAAACGGTTGAAAATGAACTGATTGAGATGGGCTTGTTGGCTGAAGGTGAAAGTCTATATTCATCGACCAACCTGAACTTGGTTCACCATGTGACTGCTGCCATTCGTGCACATTACTTATATCAACGCAATGTGCACTATATCATCAATGATGGTGAAGTGATCATTGTCGATGAAAACACAGGACGTACCATGCCTGGTCGTCGCTGGTCTGAAGGTTTACACCAAGCAGTTGAAGCAAAAGAAGGCTTGGAAATCCAGCCTGAAAACCAAACGCTCGCAACGACAACCTTCCAGAACTATTTCCGTCTATACAAAAAGCTTTCGGGTATGACTGGTACTGCCGATACTGAAGCTGCGGAAATGAAAGAAATTTATGGTCTAGATGTAGTCATCATTCCGACGCACCGCCCAATGATTCGTCTTGATCAAAACGATTTAATTTATTTAAATCGTAATGGTAAATACAACGCGATTATTCAAGAAATTCAACGCGTGCATGAGTCTGGTGTAGCCCCAATTCTAATTGGTACAGCAACCATTGAAGCCTCTGAGATTCTCTCGGATAAATTGAAAGAAGCAGGCATTCAGCATGAAGTGTTGAACGCAAAACAACACGAACGTGAAGCGGATATTATTGCACAAGCGGGCGCACCGCGTGCGGTGACCATTGCAACCAACATGGCAGGTCGTGGTACAGACATTCTGCTTGGTGGTAACTGGAAAGCTTTACTGGCAAAAATTGAAAACCCAACCCCTGAAGATGAAGCGCGCTTAAAAGCCGAATGGGAACAAAGCCATGAAATGGTATTGAGTTCTGGTGGCTTACACATTATTGGTTCTGAGCGTCACGAATCACGTCGTATTGATAACCAGCTTCGTGGTCGTGCGGGTCGTCAGGGTGACCCAGGTGTGTCGCGTTTCTATCTGTCTCTTGAAGATGACTTGATGCGTATCTTTGCGGGTGATCGTGTTGTGGGCATGATGCGTGCGATGGGCTTACAAGAAGACGAAGCCATTGAGCATAAAATGGTGTCGCGTTCGATTGAAAATGCGCAGCGCAAAGTTGAAGCACGTAACTTCGATATTCGTAAAAATTTATTGAAATACGATGACGTTAACAACGAACAGCGTAAAATTATTTACTCACAACGTGATGAAGTTTTAGCAGAAAGCACATTGCAAGATTACATCGAAGAGATGCAACGTGATGTGATGAAAGGCGTGATTTCTAATTATATTCCACCTGAGTCAATTCATGATCAATGGGATATTGATGGGCTTGAAAAAGCGTTACGTGAAGACCTCGCGATTGATTTACCAATCAATCAGTGGTTGGAAGATGACCGTCGTTTAGATGAAGAATCTTTGGTTGAGCGTATTACTGATGAAGTGGTACAGCGCTATCGTAGCCGCCGTGAACAAATGGGTGATGAAACTGCAGTTATGCTGGAGCGTCATTTCATGTTGAACTCGTTGGATCGCCATTGGAAAGATCACTTAGCGGCGATGGATTATTTACGTCAAGGCATTCACTTGCGTGGTTATGCACAGAAAAATCCTGAACAAGAATACAAAAAAGAAGCGTATAACTTATTTGTAAATATGTTGGCGATTATCAAATCGGATGTTGTGACTGATTTATCTCGCGTACATGTGCCAACGGCTGAAGAGCTGGCTGAAATGGAAGCTCAAAAGCAAGCTCAAGCTGAAGCGATGCAATTGAACTTGTCGCATGCAGACTTTGATGGTTTGTTGGCCGATGATCAAAGCCACTTCGCAGAAGTAGATGCACAGTACGAGCCAGTTGAAGAGTTTGCTGCACCTGCAAGTCGTAACGCGCCTTGCCCATGTGGTTCGGGTCTGAAATACAAACAATGTCACGGTAAAATCTAAACTGTGAGCGAGTGAAAAAGCAGAACTTCGGTTCTGCTTTTTATTGGAATGGCTAAAAAATTCTCATTGAGCTAAATTACATATTGCTTATGATGCCAGCTAAAGCGTTGCAGAATGTGAATAGCAATTGCAGTGTTAGGCATTAAATGCTATTTAGTTGCTCATCATCCAAACCTCTAAAGTGGAAAGACAATGAAAAAAGTATTAAAACCAATCATGATTGTAGCTTTAGCGCTTCCAACTTTTGCATTTGCAGATACCACTACCGCAGCTAAAGTTCAACAAGCACGCGGTGCAACCACAGCACCTGCGGCACAAGCCAATGGCAATATTACGGTACAAAGTCCGCGTACAGGTATTCGTTATACTTTTCCTAACCCTAATCAACGTCCTGTCGTATTACAAACAGCGGCGATTGCTCCGGTGAATGCAGTCACAGTGAATCGTATCGTGGCTTCAAATCCAGCACTTTCCCCTATAAGCCAAGAAAATGCTAAACAAGCACTGTTGTCTGAGTCGGCACAGCTTGCTTCAAATTAATCGTATTTTCAAATATAAAACCAATCTTCGGATTGGTTTTTTTATGTCAAAAATGAACTCACTTTGAAAAGTGAAAACAAACAAAGTCTTCTGCTCGATTTTTTCTGAAAATTCTAATAAGCTGTGGTTTTTCTAACAAATGAATTGGACGTTTAAAATGCCAGTAGGTGACGTATCAATGCCACAAATGCACGTGGTGAAAGGGGTGAGAATCGGAACGGCTGAAGCTTATGTGCGCTATCAGAACCGACGAGATCTTGTCATTTTCGAATTTGCTGAAGGAACCAACGTTGCGGGTGTTTTCACCCAAAATGCCTTTTGTGCAGCACCTGTGCATGTGTCTAAAGCGCACTTACAACAAGCAAATCCACGTTACCTTGTCATTAATACAGGGAATGCCAATGCAGGCACAGGTAAAACTGGTCTGGCTAATGCTCAAAGCACTTGCACAAAACTGGCTGAACTTGCCGATGTAAAGGCGAACGAAATCCTGCCATTCTCAACTGGGGTAATTGGTGAGCAATTGCCTTTAGAACGTTTGTGTAGTGGTTTACAGCCTGCTTTAAATAGTTTGAGTGCTGAGGCTTGGGTCGACGCTGCTACTGGTATTATGACGACTGACACAACTCCGAAAGGCGCATCTGAACAGTTCGAGCTAGATGGCATCATTTATACCATGACGGGTATTTCTAAAGGTGCGGGTATGATTCGTCCAAACATGGCCACCATGTTAGGTTATGTTGCAACTGATGCACCTATCAGCCGTAATTTGGTTCAGCAACTTTTGAGTGAAACAGCGAATGTTTCGTTCAATAGAATTACCATTGATGGTGATACTTCGACCAATGATTCATGTATCTTTGCAGCCACAGGACAAGCTGGTGGTATTGAAATTCAGTCCACAAATGATCCACGTTATGCTGTAGTCTTAGATGTATTGACCCGTATAATGAAACGCCTTGCACAACTGATTGTACGCGATGGTGAAGGTGCAACTAAGTTTATTACGGTTGCAGTTGAAGGTGGGAATGATACACAAGAGTGTTGCGATATTGCCTATAGTATTGCGCATTCGCCTTTGGTAAAAACTGCAATTTTTGCATCAGATCCGAACTGGGGACGCATCTTGGCTGCGATTGGTTATGCGGGTGTTAAAAATTTAGATGTTGAAAAAATCCAAGTTTGGTTAGATGATGTGCAAATCTGTAAGGATGGTGGAGCGGCAGTTGATTACACGGAAGCAGAAGGTGCTCGTGTAATGTCGCAAGCGGAAATGACCATTCGTGTGGACCTTGGACGCGGAGCGGCGAAAGACACAGTCTATACCTGTGACTTATCTTATGATTATGTGAAGATTAATGCGGACTACCGCTCTTAATCTGAACATGCTCAAGAAAGCCTCCATTGGAGGCTTTTTTATCTTGAGTGCTTTTGAATGATTGGTCAAAAGCCTAAATGCCATTTGACCAATAAATTGAGTGTGGGAATTGCTTGTTGATAAGCATGAAGGGATGGATGAATGATGAACAATGCGACCAATTTAATTGCCAATGAAGCAAAATCAATTGTGCAGGCGCATTTGGACCGTTTGGGTGAGACCAAAGAGTCACAGCTGAGCGAGGAGGCAAAACAGGAAAAGTTTGCCCTAATCTTGGCTGAGCTGAAAAAACGCGATGCAGTTTTGGTAGCACATTACTATTGTGATCCAGAAGTGCAGGAATTGGCCGAATTAAGTGGTGGTTGCGTATCCGACTCATTGGAAATGGCACGTTTTGGTCGTGATCATCCTGCATCTACCTTAGTGGTGGCGGGCGTTAAATTTATGGGGGAAACTTCAAAGATTTTATCGCCAAATAAAACCATTCTCATGCCCACTTTGGAAGCCACATGCTCTTTAGATTTGGGCTGTCCAGTCGATGAGTTTAGCCAGTTTTGTGATGCACATCCTGATCATACCGTTGTGGTTTATGCCAATACTTCAGCCGCAGTGAAAGCCCGTGCCGATTGGGTAGTGACTTCAAGCTGTGCAGTTGAGATTATTGAGCACTTAGATAGTTTGGGTGAAAAAATTATTTGGGCGCCCGATCAGCATTTGGGACGCTATATCCAAAAGAAAACAGGTGCAGACATGTTACTTTGGGATGGGGCATGTATTGTGCATGAAGAGTTCCGTGCGCGCGGTATTGCTCAAATGAAAGCACTTTATCCAGATGCTGCTGTTTTGGTCCATCCAGAGTCACCTGAATCTGTGGTTGATATTGCCGATGCTGTCGGGAGCACATCACAACTGATTAAAGCTGCTCAGACTTTGCCACATGAGCGATTGATCGTTGCGACGGATCGGGGTATTTTCTACAAAATGCAACAAGCCGTACCCAACAAAATTTTAGTTGAAGCCCCGACAGCAGGTGAGGGTGCAACTTGTCGGTCTTGTGCACACTGCCCGTGGATGGCAATGAATGAGCTAGATGGTATTTTGGAGGTTTTACAAAAAGGGGATCAAGAAATTTTTGTTGATCCTGCTTTGGCAGAACGTGCAAAACTACCTTTAGATCGGATGTTGGATTTCAGTGCATCATTAAAACGTTAAATTTTGTATAAAAAACAGCTGAAACGCTTGATTAATATACATTTGACGTGATTTTTTTACTTTTTTTAAATATAGGTGTTGACGTTATCAAGCGTCGCGCCTAGAATGCACACCGTACCGAACGAGATGTTCGATACGAAAAGCTGAGATGAATCGGAGCATAGCACAGCCTGGTAGTGCACCTGGTTTGGGACCAGGGGGTCGTAGGTTCGAATCCTACTGCTCCGACCAATTCTTCAAGGCAAGGTTTTCCATAATACCTCGTATTATTGGTCATGCGCCTGTAGCTCAGTTGGATAGAGCATCCGCCTTCTAAGCGGATGGTCACAGGTTCGAATCCTGTCAGGCGCGCCATTTGGTAGCTTGGTATATAAGAACCGAAACATGATGGTGGATGTAGCTCAGTTGGTAGAGCCCTGGATTGTGATTCCAGTTGTCGCGGGTTCGAATCCCGTCATTCACCCCAACTTTAAAAAGTTGAAAACGGAGCATAGCACAGCCTGGTAGTGCACCTGGTTTGGGACCAGGGGGTCGTAGGTTCGAATCCTACTGCTCCGACCATTTATTAAAATGGTCGAGATAAAGATACCGCGTTAAGCGGTTTTTTTATGCCTGAAATTTAGTGAAGTGCGTAAAAAAAGCCTTCGTGATGAAGGCTTAATTTAAGATACAGGCGAAGCAGATAATGTTTAAGGAATAATAATAATATTCACACGACGATTCAACGCTCGATTTTCTTCACTGTTATTTTCAACCAGTGGTTGTGAAGCACCACGACCAAGGGACTGAATATTTTGAGTTTTGAATCCTGTTTCAATAAAGATTTGACTGACGCTAGCTGCACGTTTTTCTGACAGTGTTTGATTATATGCTGGGTCTCCAATATTATCCGTATGTCCGACCACTTTGATTGTATTCAGATTATATTGTTGAAGTTGTTTTGATAGTGCCTCTAGCGGAGGCTTTTGAGCGGCTTGAATATCGGATTGGTCAAAGCCAAACAATAATTTTTCAGGCAGTCTCAGCGTCCAGCCTTCTTCGGTCAGGGTAAAGCCTTGTTTCTTCAACATGCGCGCCTGTTTATAGTTGAGATGTCCTAAACTGAGGCAGCCAGATAGGATGGTCATAAGACTTGTGACGATAATTAATTTATAAAGATGTTTTAGCATACGGCTTCCTAATAAATATCTTGACAGGGGGTGATATACCACCCTTGAGCTAAGTTTTTGGCTTTATACATGGCATTATCGGCTTCAGCAATCAGGTCTTCGGGCGTTGTTGCACATTTGGAAAAGGCCACGCCAATACTGAAACTGAAATAAATTTGTTGTTGGTCGAAATTCAGGGGAGCTCGGCTACATGCAATTAAGTGCTCACAGATCTGCTCTAAGTGCTCATAATGTTTGATATTGCGAACGAGAATAGCAAACTCATCTCCACCTAATCGTGCAACGACATCATAATTACGAACATTCTTCTTTAAGCGTAGAGCCATTTCTTTTAAAACTGCATCGCCTGCTAAATGCCCATAAGCATCATTAATATCTTTGAAATTATTATTATCAATAAAGAATAATGCAGTTTGATTTTCCTCTAGATTTTCAAACTGATTACATAAAATATTGTAGAAATAATGTCGGTTTGGTAGCTCTGTTAGTTGGTCGTGTAGAGCTTTATGAGATAGCAGTGAATTTTCGCTTTGTAGTTTTTCATTGGTGCGTTGCACCTTGTCTAGCAAATTGTTAAAAGCACCACTAATCACTCGAAATTCATAAATGGGTGAAGATGGCAGTCGGGCTTGGTAATTGGTATCAAGATTTAAACTTTCAACGGTGTTAACCATAGGTTGAATAGAGTGCATCAGTTTTCGATAGGTAGAATGTACTAACCACAGCATCACTAATAGAATAATAAAAATACCAATAGATAAGCAGATCAACATCTGAAAGAAAAAACTCATCAGTTGATTTGCACTACCATGAATAATCAAAGTGCCGTACTGGTTATTTTTGTGCTTAATGCTTTGACTAACAGGATCTGCAAAAAAGACCCGATTAAATAGATTCTCCAGCCATGCAAACTCAGTTCGATTTTTGTACACGGCTGCAAGAGTATCTCCTTGCATGTCCTTTACCACAATTGCGCGTATTGGATACTGTTGAATGTGGTTGTTCAGTGTTTGTTGTAGTGTAATACGGTCATTAAAAATGACTGCGGGTTGGATTTGTTCACTTAGGGTTGCACTCAAGATATTTAAGCTTTGCTTGGCATAGGTATTCATGGTGTAACTTGAAATAACAATAAAAATTAAGCTACAAATACCAAGTGTCAGTGAAAAAATTAGCAATTGGGATTGACTAAAAATCTTTTGTAAAGATGTGTTGTAGTGCTTACGAAACATTGTGTTAAGGCTCCGTAGATTTTGCTAATAATAAAACACGCGGATCTACATGAGCACGCGATTGAGAAAGGCTGCTTAAATTCACTTTAAAAGAAGTTCTAGTTTTACTTTGGTATAAACAAAAAGCACTGCCTAATTCACATTCAGCATTATTCGAACTGAATGTAAGGGGTACATCTTTTAAACTATTAATAATATTTTGCTCTTCACGAGGTGTATATGTTGAGAAAAAGACTGCATTACACATCACTTTATTGAGTTCAGATAAGTTAATAGCTTGAATTTGGTAAGCGCTTTTGAGTTGCTGATTGACTTGTGCAAACTGATTAGAGAGTTGAGTGTTATTTAAAATACATAAAGAAACAGGATTTGGGGTATTCCATCGAACATAGCTTAAGATAGTCAATGTGGTCGTGGGGAGATTAAGTTGAGGTTGTGCCTGTGCCTGTGAAATCATTACACAAGACAAGAGAACACAATAAATTCTGTATTTAAAAGCTGTCATTATTCATTTTGCTTGGCAGCGAGATAGAGCATATCTTAACGAAAAATAAACAAGGATAGTAAAAAATGCTTTAATAATCGTCAAAAACAACAAATTTGACTAAAAAACACCCATTCAAGATAATAATTGCTGTAAAGGGGTTGTGTAGTATTAGGAATGGTGTAGAATGCACATCCATCGGCGGTGATGAAGGTTAAAACTTCTGATAAAACAGCAACTTAGTTGAAATTGATTGAGTTGGGTTTTAGAAAGAGAGTTTAAAATAATTTAAATTACCAGTTGACTTTTAAGAGATTGAGAGT
>NZ_BKFU01000019.1:0-52811 GCF_008980265.1 Acinetobacter sp. TUM15064
TTGCCTTCAGCCAATAAAGTACCGTAGCCTGTAGGCGTAAAGACTGCACCCAGTCCCATACCTGCGGCTTGAATACGACAGGCCAAGTTACCTTGAGGCACCAGTTCCAATTCGATTTTGCCTGCACGATAGAGTTCATCGAAGACCCAAGAGTCGGACTGACGCGGGAACGAACAAATGACTTTTTTCACAGCACCCGCTTTGAGTAGCTTGGCTAACCCATAGTCGCCATTGCCAGCATTGTTACTAACGATGGTAAGGTCTTTAATGCCGAGTTGAATCAAGCCATCAATCAGTTCAGCAGGTTGTCCTGCTGTACCAAAACCACCAATCATGATGGTTGAGCCATCCTTTATTTGCGAAAGTGCTTCTGTTATAGAAGCTGAACTTTTATCAATCATAATATTGTCCTAGGTACAGCGTACCTATTAACTTTTAGAACTTGGATTGGAGCGTGAAGCTAAAGCTGAAACTTCAGGACTATGTTTGGTTAAAATCAGATGCGCAGTTAAACCAATAACGATGCCCCAAAAAACGGAACTTAGACCCAAAAAGTGCATACCTGAAGCTGTAGCTAAAAAGGTAATGAGTGCAGAATCTCGTTGAGATTCATCTTTCATGGCTACAGCAATATTGGTTGAAATCGCTCCCAATAAAGCCAAGCCAGCCAAAGCAGCAACAAGCTCTTTTGGCAGCAAGCTGAAGAGCAGAACGATACTGCCTGCGAACAAACCACCTAAAATATAGAAAATGCCGTTAGCAACGCCTGCGATATAGCGTTTTTCTTTTAACTCATGCGCATCTTTGCCCATGCACAGTGCAGCCGTAATCGACGCTAAAACAATGGTGATACCGCCGACACATGCAACAGCTAAAGACGCAATACTGGTGGTGGTGATAATCGGCTTAGCAGGCATGTCATAACCACTCAGTTTCATGATGGCCATGCCCGGTAAAAACTGTCCCGTCAGACTGACTAAAATTAAAGGCAGGGCAAGGTTTAAGGTGGAGTGCCAAGTCCATTCAGGGCTAATGAACTGAGGAGTAGCAAGTTGGAAATCTAAACTCACCGCATTCACTTCACCAAGCCCAAAGCTCAAGGCTACACCTGAAAGCAGTACCCAAAGCATGCTATAGCGTGGTGAAATTCGTTTTGCGACTAAAAAGACAAACAGCATGCTAAATACAATAATCGGCATACTGTTAGTTGCACTAAAAAGACCCAAACCAAACTGAAATAAGATCCCTGCCATCATGCCTGCTGCAACCGACTGCGGAATCCATTTCAACAATTTATCGAAGTAACCACTGATCCCGATCAGGAAAATTACCACTGCTGAGGTGATATAAGCGGCTACAGCTTCATTCAGGCTAATATTCGGAAACAGCGTGACCAATAAAGCTGTACCCGGTGCAGACCATGCGGTAATCACAGGGACTTTAAACTTAATGGAAAGGAAGATCCCTGCCACGGCTGCCCCTATAGAAATACCCCAAATCCATGAAATCATCATGGTCGGGGAAACCTGAGCTTGTTGCGCAGCCTGAAAGAAGATAATGAGTGGTCCTGAATAGGAAATCAGCACCGCCAAAAAACCTGCGACAGTGGCTGAAATAGACCAATCTTCTTTCAAAGTTTTAAACAGGGTAGCCATTCATTTGCCTCCATGCAGACATGATCCTGTATATAAAGTTTTGCGACGATCAATTAGCCTTGATCGCCACCGCCTACAGGAACCACTGTACCTGTCATATATGACGAATCATCTGAAGCAAGGAATACAATCGCATTTACTTGTTCCTGAATCGTGCCATAACGGTTCATAAAACTACGATCAATGGTTTGATCGACCACTTGTTGCATCCATGCTTTTTCATTTTCAGACAGTGGATTTGCATTACGTGGCACTTTACGCGGCGGTGCCTCGGTTCCACCTGTCGCAACTGCATTCACTCGGATGCCATCTTTGGCATGCTCAAAAGCCAATGATGCTGTAAGGGCATTGACCCCACCTTTGGATGCCGAGTACGGCACACGGTTGATGCCACGAGTTGCAATAGAAGACACATTTACAATCGTACCTTTCTGATTTTTAATCATTTCAGGTAAAACTGCACGACAACACCATAGCGTTGGAAATAATGAGCGATTGACTTCTTTGATGATTTCTTCTTCAGAAAATTCGTCAAAGGGTTTCATCCAAATCGCACCACCGACATTATTGATGAGTACATCAACACGGCCATAGACTTCAAGTGCTTTTTCAACAACGGCTTGTGCGCCTGCAAAGGTTTCAAGATTGGCTTTGACGGTTATAGCATCGCCTTGATGTGCTTCAATCTCTGCTAATGTTTCATCGACATAGTCGGATAAATCAGCTAAGACAACTTGCGCACCTTCTTCAGCTACTTGGAGTGCAACACCGCGACCAATGCCTTGAGCGGCACCAGTCACAATCACGACTTTGTTTAAAAATCTTTGATTTAACGCCATTTTTGAACTCGCTCATCATCCAACATAAAGATGATTTTCTAAATTTATAAATTTGGCACGCCGGCGTCCTAACATTTGAATATCACTTACCGGATTAACCTTTGGTTGGACTTACTTTTCTTTTGGGAAAATGAGAAGCAGCGCTTCGCAAGAAACCACCTTGCGGTGCAGTGCACCTCATCACAAAACTCGTCAGAAACCGATTACTTGATATCTTTCTCGCAGAAAAGGCTTTTTTACCAAGCAGTCTGGCCTCGAACAATTGCGAATGACGTTTTCGCGTATCATTTTTTCTATGACTTAAATATTGGGTGATCTATTAGTTTGCAGAGAATTTTTCAAACAGGAAGTTTGCAGGCTTTACGCCTTCGCTATCTAACCAACCACGAACAGCATCGACCATAGGTACAGGACCACAGAGGTAGATATCAACATCACCACCATTGAGCCATTCATTGTCAATGTGCCCAGTCACATAACCTTTACGCTCATGCGCAGAGTCTGGGCTTGCAACCACAGTACGGTATTCGAACCATGGCAGTTTAGCTTGGAGGGCATTGAGCTGTTCTAAAGCCACTAAGTCGAAATCATTGGTAACACCAAACACTAAACGAACAGGGTGTTCAGCGCCTTTTTCTTCTAAAGTTTGTAACATAGACATAAAGGGTGCAATACCAGTACCGCCTGCAAGCATAACCACAGGACGAACCACATTACGCAAGTAGAAGCTACCAAATGGACCAGTAAAAGTCATTTTGTCGCCCGCTTTGGCAGCACCACTTAAAAAGCTACTCATTTTGCCATTCGGCACATTACGGACCACGAAACCAGTTAAACGGTTGCCCGGTTTCGAGCTAAATGAATATGAACGCGTTTCTGCTGTCTCTGGAATGCCGACGTTGACATATTGACCAGCAAGGAAGTGAATGTCAGGTTGGCCTTCATCGAGCTGAATATCAAAAGTAATGGTCGATTCTGATAAATTTTCGACAGAGACTAAAGTGCCTTGGTACTGGTGGATTTCGGTTTTACACACTTCAGATGACGCTTGAATTTGGAATACAGCATCCGAGGTTGGGCGACATTGGCAAGCCAGAATATAGCCTTGTTCCGCTTCTTCTGGTGTTAACGCATCTTCAATATACGTCTCTTCAGGCATGTCATAACTACCAGATTCGCAAAAAGCGCGGCAAGTCCCACATGCACCATCACGGCAGTCTAGCGGAATGTTAATTTTTTGGCGGTAAGCGGCATCTGATAAAGACTCACCTTGAGTCACGGTAATAAAACGCGTTACGCCATCTTCAAATTGAAGTGCAACATTGTGGTTTGACATGGCTGAATATCCTTTAAAAACTTTGAAACTTGGAACTTTCAGCCAAAACTCCATTTGGCTGAAAGCATACTAAGGATGTGTGGCTAACTTAGAGGTGATAAACATCAATCACTTGGTTGATATAGTCGTTTTTCAGTACCACGTATTTGCTTAAAATTTGTGGTTTTTCACCTGAAAAGTCGATTTCATAACGCGACATACCAAAGTAGCTATAACTGGTTTTGTAGCGGAAGCTCAGCGTATTCCAGTTAAAACGGACAGTAACTTTATCGCCATCACGCTCAATCATTTCGATGTTGTTCACATTGTGACAAGTACGTGTGTCTGGCATAGTCGCAGAGGAGCGTTCAGTTTTAATGCGGAAGACACGGTCTTCTAAACCTTGGCGGTCTGGGTAGTAAATCAGTGAAATTTCAGACTGCGGATCTGTAGTCAAGGTATCGTCGTCATCCCATGCAGGCATCCAAAACGATGCAGAAGGGGCATAACATGCAAGCCAATCGTCCCATTGTTCATCATCTAAAAAGCGTGCTTCTTGATACAAAAACTGACTGATTTGTTCGATGCTAACCGTATTGAGTGTTGTCGGAGCATTCATGCAACTTCTCCTTGTTCATTTGCAGTTTCAACAGCCAGTGCTTTTTCATTCGCAATGGCAATTTTCATCATGTCTAACCAGTGTTGGTGCTGTGCAAGATAGAGACCTTCATCTTCAGTTTTGACACCTGAAAGTTTTGGTTTTAGACCAATTTCATTGGCAGCATCATCTGGGCCCTGAATCCAATGTTTTGAACCGCGGCACATATCGTTCCATTCCAGTTCAATGCCTGCATAACCTGCTTGGCATGCACGGAATTCTTCTAAATCATCGGGTGTAGCCATACCTGATGCATTGAAGAAGTCTTCGTACTGGCGAATACGGCGTGTACGTGCTTCCGTGTCTTCACCCACAGGCGCGATACAATAAATGGTGACTTCGGTTTTATTGACTGAAATCGGGCGGAGTACACGAATTTGTGAACCGAACTGATCCATCAAATAGACGTTTGGATAAAGACATAAGTTACGTGAACGCTCAATCATCCACTTAGACATTGCTTCGCCAAATTTTTCAGAGTATTCGTCGGCTTTCGGGAAGTTTGGACGGTCTTCTGGGTTCGCCCATTGTGTCCAAAGCAGCATGTGGCCATTGTCAAAACCGTATGAACCACCGCCTTGTTTACCCCAAGCACCTGCGCTCATGGCACGGATGTTGTCACCCGCTTGTTTTTCTTTACGCTGTTGAGTGGTAGCAGCATAGTTCCAGTGTACCGCGGAAACATGATAACCATCTGCGCCATTTTCCGCAGTCAATTTCCAGTTGCCTTCATAAGTGTAGGTAGACGCACCACGTAAAACTTCGAGACCTTGCTCAGACTGATCCACAATCATGTCAATGATCTTACTAGTTTCGCCTAAGTATTCTTCTAAAGAGGGTACGTCTGGATTTAAACTACCGAACAAGAAACCTTTGTAGTTGCCAAAACGTGCAACTTTTTTTAGATCGTGTGAACCTTCATGGTTAAAACAGTCTGAATAACCTGCATCTGCTGGGTCTTTAACTTTTAAAAGTTTGCCAGAGTTGTTAAATGTCCAACCGTGGAAAGGGCAAGTATAGGTTGCTTTATTGCCACGTTTATTACGACAAAGCTGTGCACCACGGTGTGAACAGGCATTGATCATGGCATTGAGTTCACCATTACGGTTACGTGCAATCAGAATAGGCTGACGGCCAATATACGTTGTGTAATAGTCATTGTTATTTGGAATTTGGCTTTCGTGTGCCAAGTAAACCCAGTTACCCTCGAAGATATATTTCATTTCTAGGTCAAAAAGGGCTTGATCAGTAAAAACTGAACGATGAAGTTTGAATTCGCCTGTTTCAAAGTTGTCGACAAGTAATTCGTCGATACGATCGAGATGGCTAGTATTAATAACTGGGATACGTGGCATGTCCGTTCTCCGACTTTCCAAAAGTGAGGAAGTCCCCGAAATGCAACTTTGCAGTGGCTATTTCGGTTCCAATGGTAATTAAGCGCTTGCGCGACGACGATCAACTTCAGTTGATGGTGCAGCCGCTTGGTCTTTCACAAGTTCAACATTGAATTGAATGTGTTTAAATGGACCTGTTAAACCACGGCGCGCAATTTCAGCCTCATCAGTAATATCGACAGCGGTAGCCACTAAGCCTTCACGGGTTGCAAATGCAAAGTCATCCCACAGGTATTGGTCACCCTCAATGTTGAATTGAGTGGTTAACTTGCGGTAGCCTGGCGCAGATACAAAGTAATGCACGTGCGAGGGACGATTACCGTGACGACCTAACTTGTTCAATACAAATTGAGTTGTCCCTTCTGGTGGGCAACCGTAACCGACAGGCATCGTGGTGAGCGCAATGTATTTACCATCTTGATCGCTAATGATTGAACGACGTAGATTGAAGTCTGATTGGGACTTATCGAAGAAAGAGTAATTACCTAAGCTATTGGCATGCCAAACTTCAACTTTTGCACCTTCAATAATCTGACCATTCGTGTCGGTCACAGTCCCTTCAATAATCAAGGTCGGAATTTTGCCTTCTTCAGAACCATCATCCATACGTGCAAAACCAACTGATTCAGGTGCGCCAGCTACATATAAAGGACCTTCGATGGTACGTGGTGTTCCGCCTGTAATGCCTGCTTTGGCATCGGCTTCGTCTGCACGTAAGTCGAGGTAGTGCTCAAGGCCAAGCCCCGCTGCAAGTAACCCGAGTTCGTTGGCTTGGCCTGCATCCGTAAAGTATTCTAGGCCTTTCCAAACTTCAGTTTGACTCAAATCTAAGTCTTCAATTGCTTGGAATAAGTCACCCAATAGGCGAACTACAATTTGTTGAGTACGTGCGTCTACAGGGCCTGTTGCTGTATCCACATTCATTGTTTTGACTAGTGCATCAATCTGTTGACGATTCATACTATTGCTCCTTAAGTATGTTTGCTGTGTGGTGGCTGGCTTTATGAATAGGTTGAAAAGCTAGCTGCCACGCTCCTTGTTAATTTCTTTCACTGGATTACTCATTAGGTTCCAGTGATTAAACTGCATTAAATCTTTTTAAATTAGCGATCATCTTCGCGAATAGACGATGGATGTTGGTTCAAAGGCATCACTTCAATGTTCATATACGGGTACAGGGGTAAACCTTGCAAAATGTTGTGTAGCTCTTCATTGCTGTCTACATCAAAAATACTGATGTTTGAGTACTGACCTGTAATGCGCCAAATATGTCGCCATTTGCCCTGAGCTTGTAGCTCTTGCGAATATGCTTTTTCGACTGCTTTAATTTCACTGGCAGTTTCAGCAGGCATATCCAGTGGAATGTTTACATCCATACGTACGTGAAAAAGCATGTGTAACTCCTAAACGGTTAAGACGTCGCTTAAGCGCGGCGCAGCTGATCAATCTTGTTTTCATCCAACTCAATACCGAGTCCTTTGCCTTGGGGTAGATGTAAGGCGAAGTCAGTGTATTGAAGTGGGGTTTTTAAAATATCTTGGGTTAACAACAGTGGGCCGAATAACTCGGTGCCATAAGCTAAATTTTCAAAGGTCGAAAACAAATGTGCCGAAGCAATCGTGCCGACTGCACCTTCAAGCATGGTGCCGCCGTATAGGTCGATTCCTGCTAAGTTGGCAATCTTTGCGACTTCATGACCTTCGATTAGTCCACCAGACTGAGCCACTTTGACTGCAAAAACAGAGGCCGCATTAGTTTTGGCTAAACGGTAGGCTGAGCTCGGCCCCATGAGCGATTCATCCGCCATGATGGCAAGATCAAAACGTCGTGTTAAACGCTGCATCGCATCAATGTTGTCGATTGCACAGGGTTGTTCAATCAGGTCAACACCACCATTTTGTAGCAGTTGAATGCCTTTAATCGCATCTAGCTCAGACCATGCACGGTTCACATCAACACGGATAGAAATGTCTGAACCCAATGCTTGTTTAATTGCAAGAACATGTTCAACATCTTCTTCTACACGACGTGAGCCAATTTTAAGTTTGAAAATATTGTGGCGTTTCGCCTCAATCATTTTTCGGCCTTCAGCGATGTCTTTTTCAGTATCACCAGATGCCAATACCCAAAGTACAGGTAAGCTGTCACGTAAACGGCCACCCAACACTTCAGAAAGGGGTAAATCTAAACGTTGTGCTTGGATGTCGAGTAGAGCCGTTTGAATTGCACATTTGGCAAAACGGTTACCATTAATATTCTTTTTCAAAGCACGCATGATTTGTGCGATGTTTTGAGCTTTAAGGGACTTTAATAAAGGGGCAAAATAAGTTTCAATATTGGTCTTAATACTTTCAGGGCTTTCTTCACCGTAGCCCAGTCCGCCAATCGTTGTTGCTTCACCCCAGCCGACAAAGCCATCTTCAGTGCTGATTTTCACCAAAACAAGCGTTTGCGTTTGCATAGTCGCTACCGCCATTTTGTGCGGGCGAATAGTGGGGATTTCGACGAGTAAGGTTTCTATAGATTTATACATCTTAACTCTGCGCAGCCTTGCGTTGTGTACCTGATGTGATATACCTTAAAAGAATAAATATGAACTGTCGAAGATCAAATTAGCATTTTAATATATCTTAAAGGTATCAAAGGTCATGGAATTGAGACACCTCCGCTACTACGTAGCTGTTGTAGAAGAGCAGAGTTTTACCAAAGCTGCTGAAAAACTATTCATTGCACAGCCTCCTTTAAGCCGCCAGATTCAAAATCTAGAGGCTGAATTGGGAGTGCAATTATTTGAACGTGGCAGCCGTCCACTCAAGACCACAGAAGCAGGGCAATTCTTCTATCAACATGCGGTTAAACTTTTGTCTAATGCCGAAGAAGTAAAAACCATGACTCAGCGGGTGGGTTTGGTGGAAAAAACGGTAACGATGGGCTTTGTGGGTTCTTTGTTATATGGGTTATTGCCTAAAATTGTGTATTTATTTCGCCAGCAACAGCCGCATTTAAAAATAGAATTGATTGAAATGAGTACCAAAGACCAAATTCAAGCCTTAAAAGAAGGGCGTATTGATGTTGGTTTTGGACGTTTACGCATTTCCGATCCTGCTGTGCGTCGGGTTTTACTGCGTGAAGAACCGTTAATGTTAGCGGCACATTCTAGTCACCCTTTAACGGCACACAAGCAGGGTGTGTACCTGTCTGACTTGGTTGATGAAAACTTATTTCTTTATCCAAGTCATCCAAAGCCAAATTTTTCGACTCAGGTACAAAGTCTATTTTCAGAATATGGGCTCGAACCGAAACATTTAAAAGAGGTTCGTGAAATACAGTTAGCACTGGGTTTGGTCGCCGCTGGAGAAGGGATTTGTGTAGTTCCAGAAAGTGCAAGAACCATTCAACTCCCGCATTTGAACTACATTCCAATCTTAGATGATGCAGCAAGAAGCCCAATTTTTCTTGCGATTCGCTCTATGGATGAAAGTGAGGATATTCGTTCGTTATTTGATTGTATTTATCAGGTCTATGACCTTGAAGCGATCAAATATGACCGTGCATTTATCTAAACTTGTAGATTAAAATTCCACGATACTTTTAAAGTCTACATTTTAAAATGAGCCATTTCAGCCATCCTCTGAGATGGCTTTTTTATAGTCATTTTCGCTTGGTTTTGCTTATTTTCTGTCTCTCACTGTAATTATGAGTTATATAAGCTATTTATTTAAAACAATAAAAACCTTAACCGACCTTAAAGGTATAAATATAGAGTTATTCAGTTTTGGACAAGAAAGCTACTTTTGCTGCAATGTGCACAGCAACAAACATTCGCAAGCAGGAGGCTTAAAGTGAATACAAATCCAGTTAACATCAACACGGTGGTCGATGAAGCCAAATTTACGCCCTTTCATTGGAGTGTACTCATTTGGTGTCTACTGATTATTATTTTTGACGGCTATGATTTAGTCATCTACGGTGTGGCATTGCCACTTCTGATGCAAGAGTGGGGACTCAGTGCAGTACAAGCAGGCTTACTTGCGAGTACAGCCTTGTTTGGCATGATGTTCGGTGCAATGAGCTTTGGTACGTTGTCTGACAAATTGGGCCGTAAAAAGACCATTATGATTTGTGTGGCTATTTTTAGTGGTTTCACCTTTTTAGGCGCATTTGCAAGCAACCCTATTGAGTTTGGTATTTTACGTTTTCTTGCAGGGCTTGGCATTGGGGGAGTGATGCCAAACGTGGTCGCGCTCATGACTGAATATGCCCCAAAGCGCATTCGTAGCACACTTGTTGCGGTTATGTTCAGTGGTTATGCCATTGGCGGGATGACCTCAGCTTTATTGGGTGCATGGTTGGTAACAGACTATGGTTGGAAAATCATGTTCTATATCGCCATCATTCCATTTCTGGCTTTACCGATTCTTTGGAAGTTTTTACCTGAATCTTTAATGTTCCTGACTAAAAAAGGCGAAACTGAAAAAGTCCGTGAAATTGTGCGAAAAATTTCACCTGAACAAGACATTCAACCAGAGACCACTTTTAAATTGAATGATGCGGTTGCAGGCGACGATGCACCATTAAAAGCATTGTTCCAACAAGGTCGTACCTTTAGCACTATGATGTTTTGGGTGGCATTCTTTATGTGCCTGCTCATGGTCTATGCGCTTGGAAGCTGGTTACCAAAACTCATGATTCAAGCAGGCTATTCGCTTGGTGCAAGTATGATTTTCTTATTTGCTTTAAATATTGGCGGTATGGTTGGCGCAATTGGCGGTGGTGCTTTGGCAGACCGTTTCCACTTAAAACCAGTTTTAACAACGATGTTTACCGTAGGTGCTATTGCACTGATTCTACTTGGCTTCAATAGCCCGCAAATGGTGCTGTATACCTTGATTGCGATTGCAGGTGCAGCGACTATTGGTTCACAAATTTTACTGTATACCTTTGTTGCACAGTTCTACCCAACAGCAGTGCGCTCTACAGGTATGGGCTGGGCTTCAGGCATAGGACGCATTGGCGCAATTGTCGGGCCTGTACTGACAGGTGCACTGTTAACTTTTGAATTGCCACATCAAATGAATTTTCTCGTGATTGCGATACCTGGTGTGATTGCGGCTTTAGCCGTATTTATGGTGAATTTAAAAGTATCTGTTGATGGTGAAAAAGCTAAATCAAAACAAGTGTTTGATGCCGTTAAATCCACGGCCAATTAAATAATATTGAACCCATGAGTCTAGTGCATTAGTAGTAGGCTCATGTTAAAAACTGAACGAACTGTTAGAATCAATATGCTTTTTTATAAGTTGTTTTTAACGCAGTTTTAATGCGATAAAAGATTAATTTTAAAGTATTAAAAAAATTGCATTGCGTTGAATAACAGCAGTGAAAAAGAGATCCAAAATATTAAGA
Source organism: Acinetobacter sp. TUM15064 (assembly GCF_008980265.1). Classification (NCBI taxonomy): domain Bacteria; kingdom Pseudomonadati; phylum Pseudomonadota; class Gammaproteobacteria; order Moraxellales; family Moraxellaceae; genus Acinetobacter; species Acinetobacter sp. TUM15064. Next base: position 11,268 of record NZ_BKFU01000019.1, read on the forward strand.
GTAAAAGTCAGGACAGACTTATATACACAGGACCCGTGTTAAATGAAACAATTTAAGAAGAATGCTTTAGTTGTCACACTATCTATGTTCAGTAGCGCTGCATTACATGCGCAAAGCAATACTACGACAGAAGTTGAACAACTGAGAAATGAAGTAAATGCGTTAAGACAAATGCTTCAACAGTACACTCAGCAACAACAGCAGCAAGCTGTTCAACTGAGTGCTGTTGAGCGACAAGTGTCAACAGCGCCTAAGACGGTTGAAAAAACGGGTTTGGGTTTAACCAAAGGTGGGGCAGAGTTCAATTTATACGGTAATGTTCGTATGGACGCATCGTATCAGGCTGAAGGTGGTGCTCGTGATATGCCGTATAATCAGATCAATAGTGTGCCTTTAAAGGGTAATGCTGAAAATAGCGATCGTTTAAGATCAACACTTTCAGCAACACGATTAGGTTTGGATTTTAAGGCACCCATGGCCGATCAGAACTTAAATGCTAAAATTGAGGTTGACTTTTTAGGCGGTACAAACCTTGATAATTTACGTATTCGTCATGCGTATTTAAATTATGGGAACTGGTTAATTGGTCAAACCTGGTCAAACTTTGCAACCCCAGACTATATCCCTGAAACGATTGATGCTTTGGCTTATGTGGGTGCTTCAATTAAACGTACCCCTCAAGTGCGTTATACTCATAAATTCACGCCAAATACCAACTTAGTTGCAGCCGTGGAAGATCCGAAAGATAGTAGCATTAGCCAACGTATGCCTGCATTTACCGGACGACTGAACCATAAGTTTAATGATGCATTATCAGTCAGTGGACGTGCAATGGCGCATGAAAAACGCATTCAAAATGAAGAAAAGTGGGCGTATGGCGTAGGTGTTGGTGCCAAATTTGACATCTCTCCGGTCACTTCGGTAAAAGCCGATTATTATCATGTCAAAGGCGATAGCAGCTTTGTATCCTTTACCAACTCGGGTGTTGTTTCAACGGGTACAAGTATTGAACAAAGTGAGTTTGACTCAATTACTGTCGGTTTAACGCAGAAGTTTAATGACAAGTTACGCGGCACGTTAGCTTATGGTTATATGACTTTTGATAAAAATCAGGACTATCTTGATGCTGTCGCTGATGATACCAAAATCAATAAAAACTTATGGCAGGCATGGGGGAATTTATTCTATAGCCCTGTTCAGCCTGTTAGTCTTGGGATTGAGTATGTCTACGGTGAGCGTGAGGCGTTTGCACCTGCGGCAAATGGCAGTAAGAAAGGTGAAGACAACCGTGTGAACTTGGTTGCGATTTATAACTTTTAGTCTTTGACGTGAAACTTCGCGCATAAGAACTGAAGGGATAATCCTTCAGTTCTTATTTTTTTATTCAATGTTTCGGTTTTTAAGCGGCTAATAACTGTTTAGCTGCAATACGATGTTCAGCTTGTAAGCGTTCTAAATCTACCGAGACTAGGTTTTGATTTTTTACGATCCATTGACCTTTGATCATTACATGTTCTGCTCGATCAGCGCCACAAAGCAATAGTGCAGCAAGTGGATCATGTGCACCTGAAAAACGAAGTTCATCTAGACTATAAAAAGCAAGATCTGCCTGATAGCCAACAGCAATTTGCCCTAAATGCTGTTCACGCCCCAACAGTTGTGCTGACCCTTTTGTTGCCCAGCCAAGAGCTAGCTCAGGCGTGATGGTTTCGGCACCATATTTTAAACGCTGTAAATACATAGCTTGACGCGTCTCAAGTATCAAATTAGAAGCATCGCCAGAAGCAGAACCATCCACACCAAGTCCAATAGGAACACCTGCTTGTATGAGATCAAAGGTTGGGCAAATACCTGAAGCTAGACGCATATTAGAATGCGGACAATGACAAATTCCGACATGGGCTTGTCCTAAGCGTGTAATTTCCTCGGCATTAAAATGGATACCGTGAGCCAGCCATGTTCTGCTATTGAGCCAGCCTACGCTTTCTAAATAATCAACGGTTCGCATACCAAACATGTGCATGCAAAAGTTTTCTTCGTCAAGGGTTTCTGCTAAATGGGTATGTAGACGAACGTCGTAAAAATCCGCCAGTTTAGCGCTTTCGCGCATAATATCTTGTGTCACAGAAAAAGGAGAGCAAGGCGCAAGAGCAATATTCACCATGGCGTCTTCACTACGCTGATGATAGCGCTGAACCAGACGCTCAGAGTCTTTTAAAATAGTATCTATTTCTTGAACAGTATGTTGTGGTGGTAAACCACCTGCATCTGAACCTAAGCTCATTGAACCGCGAGTGAGCATAACTCGTAAACCAATTTGTTGTGCAGCTTGTACTTGAATATCAATCGCGTCAGTTAATTGTTCTGGAAATAAATAATGGTGGTCGGCTGCAAAGGTACAACCTGAAAGCACGAGTTCTGCCAAAGCTACTTGTGTCGCTAAATGCAGTTGCTCTGGATTAAGCTTGGCCCAAACTGGATAAAGGGTTTTCAGCCAAGGAAAAAGTGGCGCATTTACAACAGGAGCCCAAGCCCGAGTTAGAGTTTGATAAAAATGATGATGGCTATTAATAAGCCCTGGCGTAATGACAAGATTTTTGGCATCAAATATTTCTTCAAAGGGTTGAGTAGGGTTGGCTCCTAGAGCAATCAGCTCAGTGATTTTCCCATCTGAAATCAGTAGTCCCCCACGCGCATCAAATGCATTTGCAGTATAAATAGCCATTGGGTTTTTAATCCATATTGAAGCCATAGATCAACCTAAATATTTTATTTGATAGAACTACAGCAACTTTTATACCAAGCTTATAATTTATCAACACAAAAAATTAGAGCAGCGTCATACTGTTTTTGACTTTCTCCATTTGCTCAACTAAATGCTTAATCATGACCTGAGAAATGCGTGAAATTTGTCTTTTAGGCGCAACACAAAGTGCAATAGTGAGAGGATATAGACCCTTTTCATGGATTGGGCTAAAAATTAGCTTTTCATTTTGGATGAGGGGATATGCATCAATATACGACAGTAAGCCAATGCCCAAATTACGTTTTAATAGTGATGTCAACATATGGATATCATTGCACTCTGTTTTCTGCGATGGCGTAAATTTATGGTGCTTATACAATGCGTTGGCATAGTCATGAATAATGAGTGGTGCGCACGGAATTAAATGCTTAAAGCTAACTGTATCTGAAAAATTGATTTTTGGGGCTTTAGCTAATGGATGTTGTTTGGACATGACAAATCCGAGTGGGATTTCGATAAATGCCAAAACATCTAGATGATGATGTTCTTTGGGATTCAGCAAAATACCAAAATCAATTTCGGCATTGGCAATCATTTTTGCAACTTGATCACTGTCTTGGATTTGAATATTAAAATTGATCCAAGGATATTGCTGGTAAATATACTCAATAGAGTCAAGCACAAAACCATCACTTAATGCTGAAATTAATCCTAACTCAATATTCCCTCGTGACAAGCCCTGAATTTCATCAAACCTGACTCGTGTCATTTGGAATTCTTTTTGCCACTTTAAAAGGTCAGCATATAACATTTCACCTGCAAGTGTGAGTTTTAGGCCATTGGGCAAGCGTTCAAATAATGGTACTCCTAGCTCTTCTTCAGCAAGAGCAATTTGGCGATGGACTGCAGACACTGAAATATAAAGTTGATCTGCGGCTTTTCTTAGACTTCCTGTTCTGGCAACAGCAATGAAATAGTCTGAAAAACGTGAAAATGGAGTGCTAATCGTCAAATGGATATACCCCAAGTATGTTTAAAAGCAAGGTAGAAAATGATTGAGCATTTTCCTAGATCGGAACAATGATAAGAATTAAGCGATTTCCATGCCAAAAACTGCAAAATCTCAGAGTTATGCGCTATGTGCAAACAAAGGTGTGTTCTTATTTTTAGAATGAAATGTACGAAACATTCTAATAGACAGAATGTTATAAAAATCTTTATTTTTTAATCAAATACAACGGTTTTATCAACGAGGAAAAAAATAGCTTGTTGATAGATAAATTGATGAAATAAAGAACCTTTTGTGAGTTAAATATGAATGCAATTCCAGTGCTTAATCTCTTTAGTCAACCGCATGGCAGCGACTTTGATCCAACGGATTGGAATATTTTAGCGCAGCATTGGTATCCAGTAGCGCGCATTCAGGATGTTACAGATAAACCGCAACAAGTCATTCTTTTAGACGTCAAGATGGCGTTGTATAAAACGGAAAGTGGCAGTATTCATTTAGTTCGAGATATCTGTCCACATCGAGGTGTACCTTTGACTAAAGGCTGGGTTAAAGGCGAAGACTTGGTCTGTCCATATCATGGCTTACACTACAATACTGATGGCAAGTGCGTCAAAATTCCTGCGCAACCTGAATTAACCCAAATTTCAGACCGTTTTTCTCTAACTAAATTTCCTGTGGTTCTAAGGTATGGTCTGATCTGGACCAGTTTATTTGGTCGCAATGAAACAGATGCGAATTTCCCAAATTTAGATACATGGGATCATGGTGAACATCAAGCAATTTTACCGCCATATGTAGATATCGGTGGTTCAAGTGGACGTCAACTTGAAGGTTTTATTGATGTCGCTCATTTTGCTTGGGTACACAGTGCTTCCTTTGCTGATGCCGATAATCCTGTGGTGCAAAAGTATTCAACAGTAAGAACAGACTATGGTTTACATACGGAATATGTCAGTGATGTCAGCAATTACCCACATGGCATGCAGCATTTAGCACCAGAAGGATTTTTATGGAAGCGGGTATTTGATGTTTATCCACCATTTTCAGCGATCCTGACCATATATTTCCCAGAAAACGGGGTGTTGAAAATTTTAAACGCCTGTTGCCCAGTCTCGCACAATAAAACCCGTTTATTTGTACCACTGACCCGTAACTTTGATACCACTGGAGACTTAGAAGCTGTTTACGCCTTTAATGCACAAATTTTTGCTGAAGATCAAGACATGGTTGAAAGCCAAAAACCAGAAGAGCTACCACTTGATATTGGTATGGAGGCGCACTTTGAAGCAGACCGTTCTTCGACCACATATCGTCGTATTCTGGCGGAGTGGGGTTTAAGTAAGCGTTATATCGTTTAGTTTTTAGAAATGGAGTAGATCATTGTGAATCAGCCGAGCCATGAACAGATTATTCGATTTTTAAAGCTTTCAAATGATGTTGGAAGGCGAGCAATCAGTTTAGGGCACCACCCATTTGGTGCAGTATTGGTTGCACCTGACCATGAGACTGTCCTGTTAACTCAGTGCAATATTGACACTGTAAATCATGCAGAGTCGACCTTAGCACGTGTGGCTGCAACCAATTATTCACCAGAATATTTATGGAACTGCACACTATATACAGCTGTAGAGCCATGTTGCATGTGCTCAGGTACGATTTACTGGGCAAATATTGGACGCGTGGTTTATGCCATGACAGAGGAAAAACTTTTAGTGTGTACAGGTAATCATAATGAGAACCCAACCATGAATGTTTCTTCACAATATATATTTTCTCATGGGCAAAAAAATATTGATTTAATTGGTCCAATTCTTGAACTTGAAAAAGAAACAGTAGATCTGCAAATGAGTTTTTGGGCCAATAGATAATATTATTATTTATTTAAATTTGGTTGATTGTCGATTTTTTATAATGCAATCATTTAGAGTTGATAATAATTTTTACTTGGTTAAATAATCTATGGTGGAACAGAAATGCATTTAAAACGAAGATTATTAAAAAGTGTTATGTTGTTTTGTGTCAGTGCTGGGACATGGATGAGTCATACCGTGTATGCACAGGATAAAGCCGCTTTTGTTTATTTAGGACCGACCAGTGATCATGGCTGGTCATATTCACATGACCAAGGGCGGATCAAAGCAGAAAAAATATTGGCAGGTAAATTTAAGACGTCTTATATCGAAAATGTACCCGAAACAGCCGATGCAGAACGGGTGATTCGTAATCTTGCACAACAAGGAAATAAAGTCATATTCGGAACGTCTTTTGGTTATATGAATGCTATGGAGAAAGTTGCGAGGCAATTTCCTAATACTGTATTTATGCATGCAACTGGCTATAAGCAAGCTAAAAACTTAGGGGTGTATGAGCTTAGAACTTATGAAGGGGCCTATTTGTTGGGCGTGCTAGCGGGACAGAAAACCAAGACTAATATCATTGGAGTTGTTGCGTCATTTCCTATTCCAGAAGTTGTTAGAAACATCAATGCATACACACTGGGTGCACAAAGTGTAAATCCAAAGGTGAGCACCAAAGTGATTTGGGCAAATACATGGTTTAATCCAGGAAAAGAGCGTGATGCTGCAATGGCACTCATTGCACAAAAAGCAGATGTGCTCATGCAAAACACAGACTCTCCTGCTGTGGTGCAAGCTGCACAGCAAAAAGGGGTGTATGCATTTGGTTGGAACTCAGACATGAGCAAATTTGGACCAAAAGCTCATTTGGCAGCAGCTGTATTACACTGGGAAAAAATTTATGAGCCAGTGATGAAACAAGTTCAGAATAAAACTTGGAAATCAACTGCTTATAAGTATGGTGTGAAACAAAATGCAGTGAATATTGAAGATTTTGGAGTAGCAGTTTCTACCGCTGAAAAAAATAAAGCGCTAGCAGTTCGAGACTCACTCAAAACAGGGGCAATTCACCCATTTTCAGGACCGTTGTATAAACAGGATGGCAGTTTAATTATAGCCAAAGGCAAAACGCTGACAGATGTAGAACTCAGCAAGATGAACTATTACGTCAGGGGTGTAGACGGCTCACTACCTAAATAAATAGTCATGACTAAATCGAAAAATAATCGCCTAGAGCTGTATGGCACACTCTGGGCTTTACACATGAGGGTTAAATATGAGTATTCCTGTTATAGATCTTCACTATGCTTTCCACCCAAATGCCAATCAGTTAGATGACATTGTGCGATCAATCCGAACTGCTGCAATGAGCTCAGGCTTTTTCTATGTGAAAAATCACTCGATAGATTTGGCTTTGGTGCAACGGCAGTTTGAACTTGCAAAGGAGCTTTTTGATTTACCTCAAAGTGTCAAAAAAAAGTATGACCAAAATAATAGTCCAAGTCATAGAGGTTTTGAGGAAATTGCAGCGCAAAAGCTCGACTTTACTGCTAAGGCCGACATTAAAGAAGGATTTTATTGTGGTAAGAACTATGCTCCAGATCATCCTTTTGTGGTCGCAAAATATCAAAATTATGGCTTAAATCAATGGCCGCATACGGAAGTGCCTGAAACTGAGGCGTTCTGCCAAGCATATATTGATGCCATGATGGGGCTCTCTGAGAGAATTATGCAGCTTTTGGCTTTATCATTAAATTTGCCAGAGCATTATTTTGATGAATGCTGTATAGATCCAATGGTAACACTAAGAATGCTACGCTATCCCGCTCATCCGAAAGATGCTGCTGCTGATACTTTTGGTGCAGGTGCGCACACAGATTGGGGTTCAATCACCATTTTAGCGCAAGATGATTTGGGCGGCTTAGAGGTCTGTATGCCTGATGGCGTTTGGGTTTCTGCACCACCGATTGCTGATACCTTTGTGGTGAATTTGGGTGATTTAATTCCAAAATGGACCAATGGCTTATATAAGTCCAATCCACATCGAGTTCGAAACTTATATTCAAATGGAAAGTCACGTTATTCCATTCCATTTTTCTATGGTCCGAGTTATTTCACACAAATTGATGCACTTCCTGGAACAATTCAACAGGGAGAGCGCTCCAGTTACACATCATGTACGGCAGGAGAACATATGGAGGAGATGTATCAACGTTCGTTTGATGTAAAACCACAAGAAATTCCTGTTTATGAATAAAATCCTCATGTTCACTTTTTATTATAAAATTTATTTTATATAAATAATAACTGATGTGTATTTAAAATAATAAACCACCATAAATAATGGTGGTTTTTTTTATTTTATTTAAAAATTATTAAAATAATAAATATATTTATAGTGGTGCAGTTCTATTTTTCTAAATAGTTGGAACGAATATTGCTATTTATTAGAAAGAGGGTATGAAAGATCCATTTATATCGAGTCAATATATTTTTAGGTTAAAACCTAAGGAGCCGATGATGTCAAAATGTTTAGAAAATAAATTTTCGATGAAAAAAACAGCTATAAAAATAGTACTCACAAGTCTATTGGGGTTGATGGGGACTACACAGGCATTTGCTGTAGATAAAGCTGCTTTTGTATATATTGGCCCGACCAGCGATCATGGTTGGACATATTCACATGATCAAGGACGAATCAAGGCGGAAAAAGCCTTGGCTGGAAAATATAAGACGTCTTATATCGAAAATGTACCCGAAACGGCTGATGCAGAACGTGTGATTCGTAATTTGGCACAACAAGGTAATAAAGTAATTTTTGCAACTTCTTTTGGCTATATGAATGCCATGGAAAAAGTGTCGAAACAGTTCCCTAATACTGTATTTATGCATGCAACTGGCTACAAACAGGGTAAAAACCTAGGGGTCTATGATGTGCGGACTTATGAAGGGGCGTATATGCTTGGAGTTGTCGCTGGTCAAAAAACCAAATCGAATGTGCTCGGTGTAGTTGCCTCGTTCCCAATCCCCGAAGTGGTGCGCAATATCAATGCTTACACATTGGGTGCACAAAGTGTTAATCCAAAAGTGAAAACGAAAGTCATTTGGGTGAACTCTTGGTTTAACCCAGGTAAAGAACGTGATGCTGCACTGGCCTTAATTTCACAAAAAGCAGATGTATTAATGCAAAACACTGACTCGCCAGCAGTTGTACAAGCGGCTCAACAAAAGGGTGTTTTTGCCTTTGGCTGGGACTCTGATATGAGTAAATTTGGCCCTAAAGCACACTTGGCTGCATCGGTTTTGCATTGGGAAAAAATTTATACTCCAACCATGACTCAAGTAGCAAATAAAACATGGAAACCAAGTGCAACTTGGTATGGCGTCAAACAAAGTGCAGTCAATATTGAAAATTTTGGACCTTCTGTTCCTGCCAATGTTAAAGCCTCAGCACTCAAAGTACGTGATGACATTCATTCAGGCAAACTTCACCCATTTTCAGGACCGATTTATAAACAAGATGGCAGTTTGGTGATTGCCAAAGGAAAAATTTTAGATGATGCGACGCTGAGCAAAATGAACTATTACGTCAAAGGTGTAGAAGGTTCACTTCCGAAATAACGCATCGTTTGAGACGTCACGGTTTTGTCCATTTAGTACGATACGAGCTGAATGGACATTCAATGCAGAGATTCGAAAGAGCATCACAATCATGAATACACCAGACAGTCATATCACTAAGGTCATGCATAGAGAACCTCAACAAGCAAGTACTCGCTTAGAGTTAATTAATATTTGCAAAAGTTATAATTCGCTACGTGCAAATGATCAAATTCATCTCAAAGTTCATGCGGGTCAAATCCATGCCATCTTAGGCGAAAATGGTGCTGGAAAAAGCACACTCATGAAAATTATTTATGGTGCGACCAAAGCCGATGAAGGCCAAATTCTTTGGAATGGTAAAGAAGTCAAAATAGATAGCCCTTCGACAGCGAGAAAATTGGGCATTGGCATGGTTTATCAGCATTTCTCTTTGTTTGAGACTTTAACTGTTGCAGAAAATATTCAACTTGGTCTCGATGAGAAAATTGACATAAAAACGCTCAATGAGAAAATCATTGCAGTATCTGAACAATACGGTTTACCTGTTGATCCGCGCCGTGAAGTGTATTCACTCTCAGTGGGCGAACGGCAACGTGTGGAAATTATCCGCTGTCTATTACAAAGCCCCTCCCTCATTATTTTAGATGAACCAACCTCAGTACTTACTCCACAAGCGGTTCAACAATTATTTAAGACATTGAAATTACTCGCTTCACAAGGTGTCTCTATTTTATATATCAGTCATAAACTTCATGAAATTAAAGAGTTATGTGATGAAGCAACCATTTTACGAAATGGTAAAGTTACAGGCCATGTTAGACCAGAAGAAAATAGTACCAGTGATCTGGCGCGTTTAATGATTGGACGTGAGTTACCTACGTATATTCACGATGAATATCTAGGTGAGAAGCAAATATTGTTTGAGGTTTCGAGTTTAAATCAACCCACAGATGATCCTTTCGGTGTTGCGCTAGAAAATATCAGCCTGAACTTAAAAGCGGGAGAGATCCTCGGTATTGCAGGCATTTCAGGCAATGGGCAAGCAGAACTTTTGTCTTTAATCTCTGGAGAGAAAATAACCACAAATGGCAGCATTTATCTAGAGGGGCAAAATGTCGGCAAGATATCCGCAGGTGCACGTCGTGATTTGGGCTTAGGCTTTGTCCCCGAAGAACGTTTAGGGCGAGGTGCTGTACCCAATATGACACTGTCTGAAAATGCGCTATTGACTGCATTTAGGCAGGGTTTGACTAAATTTGGACTGATTAACTTTGAAAAAACCAAACTATTTGCAGAAAAATGTATTGAAAAATTTAGTGTAAAGGCTTCTGGTGCACAAGCAGAAGCACGCTCACTTTCAGGTGGTAACTTACAAAAATTCATCGTGGGTCGAGAAATTTTACAACAGCCCAAAGTTCTCATTATTTCTCAACCCACTTGGGGCGTTGACGTAGGAGCATCAATGTTTATTCGACAAACATTGATTGATTTATCTAGACAAGGCGTTGCGATTTTGGTGATTTCTGAAGAGCTCGAAGAATTGTTTGAAATTAGTGATTACATTTGTGTATTGGCTGCTGGAAAACTATCCGAACCTATGCAGACCCGTAGTACCAATGCAGAACAAATTGGGTTGTTGATGTCAGGGATTACCAGTGTTGCACACACTGTAGATTTAGCTCATTCACAACAAGTTCAAGCTTAATCATTTCATCTAAAGGTGGTCACATGTATTTATTAGAACCTAGAGAAAAGCCTTCTCAAGTCATGAAATGGTTATCACCTGTTATTGCACTAAGTGCAATGCTAGTGGTCAGTAGCTTACTGTTTCTGATGCTTGGGGTAGATCCTGCGCGCGCGCTGTATATCTTTTTTGTTGAACCGCTAACTTCACTATATAACCTCAGTGAGCTCACCATTAAAGCCAGCCCATTAATTCTCATCGCACTTGGCTTAGCTATTGGCTTTCGCGCAAAACTATTCAATATCGGTGCCGAAGGTCAACTGACTATGGGGGCTATTTTTGGTGGCGGAATTGCAATTTTATTTCATGACCATACAGGTTGGTGGATCCTCCCTTTAATGGTGGTCATGGGGGCCATTGGTGGTGCATTTTGGGGACTGATTCCTGCATTTTTGAAAACACATTTTAATGCAGAAGAGACCCTTACGACCTTAATGATGAATTATGTTGCGCTTTTTGTTTTGTTATATCTGGTGAATGGGCCGTGGCGAGACCCAGATGGTATGAACTTTCCACAATCAGTCATGTTCAATGAAAGTGCGACTTTGCCTTTTGTCATTGAAGGTACTCGTGTGAATGCTTCGATTTTTATTACCTTTCTTGCTGTGGTTATTTTTTGGGTATTTATTAAAAAAAGCATGAGTGCTTATAAGTTAGAAGTCAGTGGTCAAGCACCGATGGCTGCAAAATATGCTGGCTTTTCATCAAAAAAAGCGGTCTGGCTTAGTTTAGGGTTATCTGGTTTTATGGCGGGTATCGCAGGTCTTTGTGAGGTTGCAGGACCGATTGGACAGTTAAATCCAAACATTTCACCAGGCTATGGTTATGCAGCCATCATCGTGGCTTATTTAGGTCGTTTAAATCCTATTGGAATTGTACTCTCTGGTTTTTTAATGGCTTTACTTTATTTGGGCGGTGAAATGGCGCAAATGGAACTGCAATTATCTGTTGCTATTACAGGAATTTTCCAAGGTCTATTGCTGTTCTTTTTATTAGCTTCAGATGTGTTGATAGAAAAACGTTATCGGTTCGCAAAAAAGAAGCTCAAAACAAAGATGTCAGAAACTGACCCAACTGTTGCGTAAACTTAGAGAGGAAAGTTCATTATGAGTATAGAAGTAACCGCTATTTTGGCAGGTACGATTGCAGCTGCAACTCCTCTGGTTTTTGCTGGTTTGGGGGAGTTAGTTGCTGAACGTACTGGGGTAATTAACTTAGGTGTCGAAGGCATGATGTTGGTCGGAGCAATTGCGGGTTTTGCTTTTGCAGCCCAGTATGAGGCCAGCGTAGCCAGCGCATTGTTAGTCGGTGCTTTGGCTGGGATGTTGATGTCTTTGATTTTTGCATTTTTTACACTCTCACTCAGTACCAATCAATCTGCTTGTGGCTTAGCCCTTACTATTTTTGGTATCGGTATTTCTGCATTTATTGGACAGAACTATGTCAGTACGGCTTTACCCGGACTACAAAATTTAAATATACCTGTGTTGTCAGATATTCCATTGATTGGCCCCATCTTATTTCAACAAAACTATGTGGTGTATTTATCCATTTTGGCCTTTGTATTTGTTTGGTGGGTCTTGGCAAAGACGCGTTTAGGGCTGTTACTTAAAGCAGTTGGGGAGTCACCTGAAAGTGCACATGCAATGGGTTATAACGTTCTAGGTATTCGTTACTGTGCTGTTTTATTTGGTGGGGCAATGGCAGGTATTGGGGGGGCATTTTTATCGACTGTTTATACCCCAATGTGGATTGAAAACATGGTTGCGGGGCGCGGGTGGATTGCAATTGCTTTAGTGGTTTTTGCTGCTTGGAAACCAGCACGTTTAATGTTGGGTGCTTATCTTTTTGGTGGAGTGACAATTTTACAGTTTCATGCTCAAGCATTGGGTTTAAGCATTCCCAATGAACTTTTGTCCGCGCTGCCATATGTTGCAACGATAGTGGTCTTGGTGGTGATTTCTCGAGATAAAAAACTGTTGAAGCTGAATTTACCTGCATCACTTGGCAAAACATTTACCCCTTAAATTGGATCCATTGAGAAAGCTATGAAAATATTAAGTGCAGATTATGTACTCACCATGAATCAAAGTTTGGATTGCATCAAAAATGGTGCCATTGTTGTAGAGGGTACTTTGATTCAGCAGGTTGGTAAACTGGAAGAGATCCGTGCTCAATTCCCTAATCTAGTGGTAGAACATTATGCAGATGCTGTGCTCATGCCAGGCCTTGTGAATACACACTGTCACTCAGGTTTACTGCGAGGTACTGCCGAAGGTTTACCTGTATGGGACTGGTTACAGCAGTTTATCGACCCAATGCACCGGGTTTTATTACCTGAAGATGCGAAAATGGCATCTTATCTGTGCTATGCGGAAGCGCTACTTTCTGGCACAACAACGATTGTAGATATGTGGCGGTTTATGGATGGCAGTGCTGAAGCTGCCAAGGAACTAGGTATTCGTGCAGTCCTGGTGCCTTATGTCGCAGAGCATCCTGATCATAATTATTTTGAAACGTTGCATAGCAATGAAGTGTTGATTCAGCAGTGGCATCAAGGTGCAAATGGTCGTATCAATGTTTGGGTGGGTTTGGAGCATTTATTTTATGCAGAAGAGCAAGCATTAAAACGTATACAACACTTATGTCAGGACTACCAAACAGGCTTTCATACGCATAGTAATGAAAGTAAGTTTGATGTTGAAGAAAACCTTAAACGCTATAACAAACGCCCCATTCAAACCTTAGAACAACTTGGTTTACTCGATGCACCGCAATGCTTATTGGCGCATTGTGTATGGGCTAACTCCACAGAAATCGACATCTTAAAAAACTATCAGGTGGGAGTGGCACATAATCCAATATCGAATATGAAATTAGCATCAGGTGCAGCACCTATTCGAGAAATGTTAGCTAAAGGGGTAGCGGTTGGTTTGGGAACAGATGGTGAAAAAGAAAATAATAATTTAGATATGTTTGAAGAGATGAAAACTGCATCATTGTTGGCAAAATTTGCAAATTTAGATGCTTCCGCACTAGATGCATGGTCTGTATGTAAAATGGCGACAACTCTTGGGGCTAAAGCTTTAGGTATGCAAGAAAGCATCGGTTCTATTGAAACAGGGAAGCAGGCAGATATTATTGCAATAAAAACAGCAACGCCACGAATGACCCCTTTAATTGGTGAAGGGAAATTATTCAATTTACATCATAATTTAGTACATGCAGTTCAGGGTCAAGATGTTGTCATGACCATGGTGGCAGGTCAAACAGTCGTACAAAATGGCAAGCTAATGAATGCTGACTTACAGCATTTAATTGATCAGGTGAATCGAGCAGCGCCATTACTGTTTAAAAGACGTGAAGATTGGCTTAGTCTTCGTGGGAATGCTGTCAATGAGTTACAACGTGAAATTGGATGAGAACTTAAGTTATTCATCACATAATAATAAGTCATGAAAATAAAGTACATGTTCTGCCTTTAAGCAGGTAAATTATGTTTTATAAGTAATGACATATTGGGTGCTTGATGGGAGTTACATGGATTCTTTTTACGCTTATGGCTGCATTTATGCAGGCTTGGCGAAATGCTTTCCAAAAGCAACTCAGTACGACTGTCGATGTATATGGTGTAACACTCGCAAGGTTTATTTTTGCTTTACCTTTGGCATTTATATACATCGTGAGTCTTTATCATTTTCAACCTATTGTTGAAGTTGTTCATTTTAATCCACGTTTTGCCACTTATATCTTTGTTGCTGCAATTAGCCAAATTGCTGCAACTGCATTAATGGTTCAGTTATTTAAACAAAAAAACTATGCAATTGGTGTTGGGCTTGCTAAAAGTGAGGCCATTTTGGCAGCAATTGTTGCAGTTATCTTTTTATCTGATCACTTGAGCATTTTAGGCTGGGTAGGAGTCGTGATTGGCGGTTTTGCAGTATTCCTCATGTCCAAAGGTCGCGGCTTTTCCGATTTTTCATTACAGACCTTATGTATAGGTATCGGTAGTGGCTTATGTTTTGCTATCACATCGCTTTTGGTACGTGAAGCCAGTTTAGAACTCACTAATTTACCGTTTATTCACCGTGCGGCGTGGGTTCTTATCTGTGTGATTGGTACACAGTGTTCATTGCTCTTAATTTACTTAGGTATATTTCGTCGTGTTACTTTATGGGCGATGTGGCAGCGAGTGGGACTTACATTTCGCGTCAGTTTATGTAGTTTCCTTGCTTCATTGGGCTGGTTTAGCGCGATGAGTATGCAGTCTGTTCCAATTGTTAAAACATTAGGGCAGGTTGAGATCATTTTTAGTATGTTGATCTCTGCCTTTTTCTTTAAGGAAAAACTGGCACGAGCTGAACATTTAGGCATTATTTTGGTGGTGATTGCTGCTTTTCTAGTGATTTGGGCTTAATCAATAAAGCTTTGTCATTTATTTGTAATGACATTGGTTATACCAAATAAATGGAATACGGAATTAACCCATATTCTATCTGCGTGTGAAGAGCTTAAACGGATATGTAGCTTAAGCTCGTACCAGTATAGATTAAAGTCAAAATGTAGATTTGAAACTCTCATCTTAGCCTACAGACATGTTTTCCAACTATATGGCTTTGCTTTAAGATAAATAGTTTTTATCTGCTCCAATAACAAAAATAACGCCCAAGCAAAATAGTCCACAATAAACAGCAAACCAGATAATCATGTTTTTAAATGCTTTGTCCGAAATAGAACTATCCGCATATTTTGCTGGTTTTTTAGGGTCTAGATCTTTCATGGTTACTGCACTCAACTGAGGTGATGTGTACATTATGCAAAGCACAGACAGCATGAAACAGATACAGAACATGATTAAAAAAATATAACAGCGTATTGGCAAATATATAGAACTGTTATGGTTTTCATTATTGCTTGTTAAGCAAAAGTGAAAGAATATTCACTATGAATTTTATACATACTGAACCATGAGAGAATTCCATTTCATTCATGATCTAAATTTTTGTACATTAAATGCAGTGGTACTTTGTATGTGTAGAGTTAGCCTAATTGACCTAAGCATAAAGTTTAAAATGATAGCTAGAGAGCATGATGAAAAATTTTGAGAATAAAGTTGCTGCGATCACGGGGGCAGGTTCTGGTATCGGACAGCAGTTGGCTATTCAATTAGCCAAACAAGGTGCGCATTTGGCACTCAGTGATGTCAATGAGCAAGGTTTGGCAGAAACATTAAAGCTTGTCAAAGATTATCCTGTTTCGGTCACACTTACAAAACTAGATGTTTCAGACCGCAAAGCTGTTGAGGACTGGGCCAAACAATGTGAACAAGACTTTGGCCAGATCAATTTAATTTTTAACAATGCAGGTGTTGCCTTAGCCAGTACTGTTGAAGGCTTGAGCTATGAAGATGCGGAATGGATCTTTAAAATCAATTTTTGGGGTGTGGTGTATGGAACCAAAGCTTTTTTACCCTACTTAAAGAAAAGTGGTGCTGGGCATATTGTGAATATTTCAAGCTTATTTGGACTCACTGCACAGCCTACCCAGAGTGCCTATAATGCGACAAAATTTGCTGTTCGTGGTTTTACCGAAGCACTACGTCAAGAACTAGACCTAGAAAACTGTGGTGTCAGTGCGACTTGTGTTCACCCAGGTGGTATACGAACCAATATCGCCAATAGTGCTCGAATGAGTGACAGTATTCGTACGCTAGGTATGAACCCTGAGCGTGCTAGCCGTTCTTTCAACAAAATGCTTAAAACTCCGCCAGATGTGGCAGCACAGTCCATTTTAAAGGCTGTGGAAAAAAATGAGCGCCGTGTCTTAATTGGAACAGATGCCAAAATTATGGATCTAGTACAACGCATTACACCGACAGGTTATACACAAGCCATGAACTTTTTGACTGGGAAAAAGCGTCAAAAATAAAGGCTGGCAAACTTGAAGGATGATTTTATTGTTTTAACCGAGTATGCTGAATCGAGTAATTTTTCAAATCAAAAAAGCTTCGATTTCAATGTTAAAGCATTGCATCCATTAAAATGATAAGGAGTCCTACATGAGTGGTTCTCATAACCATGATCACAGCCATGTTGAAGTGACTGCAAAAAATGCCAAGAAATTAACGCTTGCACTTGCCTTGACTACGACATTTTTAATTGTTGAGGTTATTGCTGGATTTATCACACAAAGTTTAGCCTTATTGTCCGATGCGGCGCACATGTTTACTGATGCTGCTGCTTTGGCGATTGCCTTAGCCGCCATCAAAATTGGACAAAAACCTGCCGATGATAAACGTACCTTTGGCTATCAACGGTTTGAAATCTTGGCAGCATTGTTCAATGCCATGATGTTGTTTGTTGTAGCGATTTACATTTTATATGAAGCTTATCAGCGCTTTAGCCAGCCCCCCGAAATCCAAAGTATAGGCATGTTGGTCGTTGCTGTTTTGGGTTTAATCATTAACCTAATTTCAATGAAAATTTTGGTGTCGAGCAGTCAAGACAGCTTAAATGTGAAAGGGGCTTATCTTGAGGTGTTGAGTGACGCCTTGGGCTCTGTGGGTGTGATCATAGGCGCATTGGTGATTTATTTCACGGGTTGGATGTGGGTAGATACCGTTATTGCAGTGTTGATTGGCTTTTGGGTCTTACCACGAACTTGGGTGCTACTGAAGCAAAGTATCAATATTTTGCTCGAAGGTGTACCGAGTGAAATTGACATTGAGTCCTTACGCAATGACTTGTTGGCTTTAGAGGGTGTACAAGGGATTCATCAACTTAAAGTTTGGGCGATTACGTCTAAAAATGTGCATTTAACCGCGCATTTGATCGCTCCTGATGTAGATCAGAGAGCTTTATACCACCAAGCTGTGGAGTTATTAGGACATGAGCACGGCATTACCCAAGTGACTTTGCAAATCGAAGATGATGAATGCCATCCACACCAACATGAACATAGTCATTAAAAAAGGCTTGACCTTAGACTTAGTCTAGGCTTTACAATAGCATCACTTTTTTTCAGTACGACATTATGCGTTCTACCACGTGGATTAGCGTCTTAGTTGCTTTATTCATGTTCCAAAGTCTTTGGAACGTGGCGGCAGCTTTTTGCGTCCATGAAGAACAAAAAACTCAAGTCGTGACGCAACAAAATTTTCATTTTGGGCATCATCAATCCACTTTGTGTGTATCGGATGCGAAAGCACATCAACAAAGTAGTATTGATGACCATACTCAAACGGCAAATGATCAGTTTGAATTAGGTGAAGACCATCAAGATCATTTGCCTTCAATGGCACATTTGATTATTCCGAAAGAAAAAAACTATCAACTGCCGCTCGCGCTTGAGATAAAAGAACCGCCACAATTTTTTTGGCACAATGCCTATCAAGCCCCTGATTTACTGGGGCAACATCCGCCCCCTGAACTTTCCCCGCTAATGGTGGGGTAGCCTAAAATATTTCCCACCACTTCTTCTAAAAATTAGTGGGAAAAAGCATGTCGAATCAATTCAAGGCGTTTATACGCCAAGCCCTTGCTGTAGGCATAACAACAGCTACGATGCAATGGAGCTTTGCTGAACCAGTCAAGACTTTGGGTGAGGCTTTGGCAAAAGTAGAGCGTTATCAAAACCAAAGTGAAATTGGGCAACAGCGTCAAAGCATTTCAGAGCTGAACATCAAAAACAGTGGTTTATGGCAAAACCCTAGCTTAAATATCAATCAAGATGGCTTTGGTTCAAATACCGATCGTGAACTCAGTATTGCCATTAGCCAACCTTTAGATGTTTTTGGACAGCGTAAGCTCAATCAAAAACTAGCAGAAACAGCACACCAACAAGGCCAATTACAGCAACAACTGTGGACAGCACAAAGTCAATTGGTGGTGAAGTTTGCATGGTCGCAGTTGGCTTTGGCACAAGTTGAAAAATCGCTATATGCCGCACAGCTGAAAGTGAGTCAAAACAATTTAGACAGTGCCAAAAAGCGCTATCAGGCGGGCAGTATTGCTTTGGTTGACTATGAACGTGCGCAAATTGAAAGTTTGGATATGCAGCGCTTATATCAACAAGCGGTGCTGGCAGAACAAGTGGCACAGCGTCAACTCTCAAACCTTTGGGGCGAAACCAAAGCTGATATTCAACTCAATGCGACCTCGATGCCATGGCCAGATCAAAGCGAAGTCACGGTACAGCGCTATATTGCGGAAGGTTGGTTGGAAAAGCTGTATGCCCTGAATATTCAACAGTCCAATTTAAACATTGAAAGTTTAAAAGTGCTGGCCCGTCCCAATCCGACCTTAAATGTCGGCATGAAACGGAGTCAAGCACCGAATGAAAGTAGCGATACCACATTAGGTGTTGGCGTGGATATTCCGCTGAATATCTTTAACCGTCAGCAATACAGCATTCCGATGGCACAGCGTCAGCAAAGCTTGTTGAATCAGCAGCAACAGCGCGAGTTAAAACAGCAAATCTTAGATATCGCCAATGCCATGCACGAACTCAAAGGACTAAAACAGCAGTTCAGTGCTATCAGTCAACAAACAACTCTGGCAGAACAAGTGCAAGTACGCACACTACAAGGTTTCAAAGCCGGAAAGCTGTCTATTACCGACATTCAACAAGCCAACTCGCAACTACAAAGCATACGTCTTGGGCAGTTACAGTTATTGCGTCAAGCGTGGCAGACCGCATTGACCGCAGAAGCGCTTAGCCTCGGCACTAGCTATGAACAGATCAGTAGTTCAGATGCTTATAGCCAAATCAGTAAAAACTCAATCGCACAAATACAAGACCTCATCCTTGGCGGAGCACAATAATATGCAACTTAAAAATCAATTTGGAAAAATATCACAGCCATTGATGATTGGGCTTTTGCTTCTAATAACGCTCCTGATCGCTATAGGAATTTGGTTTAGCTCAAAAGATAAAACCACCGATAAACATGAGCATGGGGAACATGAAGAATCTGAACATGCGGATGAGCCCGAGGCAGAAAAAGGACATGCGGAGGAAGGTGAGATTCAACTGACAGCGCAGCAACTGACAGAGCAAGGCATTCAAATCGCTTCGGCTCAACAAGGCGTGGTGTCTCAAGTCACTGTTTTACCTGGAAAGCTTGTGGTGAATACCGATCAGCAAGCACATATTTCGCCAAACTTTGGTGGGCATGTGGAACAAGTACATGTTGAACTTGGTCAAAACGTACAAAAAGGACAAACTTTAGCTGTATTGTCCGTACCTGAACTGATTGATCAACAAGCCAATTTACGGATGGCTCAAGCCAGTTTGGACTTAGCACGTCAGGATTATCAACGTGAACAGCAGTTGTGGTCACAAGGCATTTCAGCTAAACAAGACTACCAACGGGCAGAAAATGCTTACCGACAAGCACAGATTACTGTGCAATCCGTGCAAAGCCGTTTAAATGCACTGGGGGCAACAGGTGGTGTAAATGGTCGTTTTGCCATTAAAGCGCCCATCTCAGGGGTGATTAGCCAAAAAGATATCGTGGTGGGTGAAAACGTACAATTGGCCGATCAACTGTTTGTGATTGAACAATTTAAAGAGTTGTGGCTTGAATTTAATCTGCCTACGCAGTACTCAGGTCAATTACAAACCAATCAAAGTGTAACGTTCAAACCGAATGCTTCTGAGCAAAAATATGAAGCTGTCATCCAAAGCTTAACCTCTCAGGCCGATGCCCAAACGGGACGCTTGGTGGTACGCGCTAAATTAAAAAGCCAAGCGGCTGAATTACGTCCAAATGTTTTGGTAAATATCTTTTTAGACAATACCAGTTCCAAAACAGCGCTTCGTGTCCATAAAAGTGCCATTCAAAACATTGAAGGTCAAACGTCAGTATTTGTGGCCGACGCTGAGCAAAAAGGACAAGTGCATTTGAAAGCGCAGCCTGTTGTACTTGGACAAGCGTCAAATGATGGTCAATGGATTGAAGTCGTTTCAGGCATAAAAGTAGGACAACGCTATGTCAGTCAAGGCAGCTTTGTTCTTAAATCTGAACTCGAAAAAGGCGAGGCTGATCATGCACACTAATCATGATTTACCCAAGCCTGAAGGCTTGTTTGAACGAATTATTCAGTTCTCTATTCAAAATGCAATTTGGGTCATGCTCTTTGTCTGCACGTGGATTGCGGTTGGTGTATACAGCTATCAAAAACTGCCGATTGATGCAGTGCCCGATATTACCAATACGCAAGTACAAATTAATACCCAAGCCAATGGTTTTACCGCACTGGAGGTTGAGCAGCGGATTACCTATCCAATTGAAACTGCAATGGCGGGTATTCCAGATTTACAGCTGACTCGATCTATTTCACGTTATGGTTTGTCCCAAGTCACCATCGTATTTAAGGATGGCACAGACATCTATTGGGCACGCCAGCAGATTAATCAGCGGGTACAAGAAGCCAAAGCGGATTTACCCAGTGATGTTTCTCCAACCATGTCGCCAGTTTCGACGGGTTTAGGTGAAATTTATCAATGGGTCATTAAAGCTGAACCGAATGCCAAAAAAGCCGATGGTACAGCTTATAGCGCGATGGACTTGCGGGAGATCCAAGATTGGATCGTTCGTCCGCAATTGCAACGTGTTGCAGGGGTTGCAGAGGTCAACAGTATTGGCGGGTTTAACAAAACTTACGTGGTTGCTCCTGACTTAAACCGTATGCAGCAGTTGAATATTTCCTTGAGCCAACTGCAAACCGCTTTACAGGAAAATAATGAAAACCGTGGGGCAGGCTTTATTGAGGAAAATGGTCAGCAGCTCACAGTTCGTGTGCCAGGGACACTCAACAGTCTTGCAGACATTGAAAATACAACGGTTGCCAGCCCAAATGGGAACCCCATTCGTGTCGCGGATATTGCGCAGGTTTCAATTGATCATGACCTCCGAACAGGAGGCGCAACCTATAATGGCGAAGAAACTGTACTCGGCATCGCTATGATGATGATGGGTGAAAACAGTCGAACGGTGTCTAAAGCTGTCGATGCCAAAATTCAAGAGGTGCAAAGCAGTTTACCGCAAGGCGTTAAAATCGAAACAGTTTATGACCGCACCACGTTGGTGGAAAAAGCCATTAAAACGGTGCAAAAGAACTTGGTTGAAGGCGCAATCTTGGTGATTGTGATCCTGTTTTTATTCTTGGGTAATATTCGTGCTGCGTTAATTACAGCCTGTGTGATTCCACTGTCTATGCTGTTTACTTTAACAGGCATGGCACAACAGAACATCAGTGCCAACCTGATGAGTTTAGGGGCATTGGATTTCGGTATTATTGTCGACGGTGCAGTCGTAATTGTTGAAAACTGTATTCGCCGTTTAGCTCATGCACAACAACTGCTCAAACGACCGTTAACTCAATCGGAACGCTTTAAAGAAGTGTTTTTAGCAGCGCGCCAAGCTCGTCGTCCACTTATTTTTGGTCAGCTGATTATTTTAGTGGTGTATTTACCGATTTTTGCACTGACTGGCGTAGAAGCCAAAATGTTCCACCCAATGGCTTTGACGGTTGTGCTTGCACTCGTTGCAGCCATTATTTTGTCGATCAGCTTTGTGCCTGCGGCTGTTGCACTTTTTGTTAAAGGTGACATTAAAGAAACGGAAAGCCGTTGGATGTTGTGGTTAAAAGAGCGATATCAGCGAGTATTAGACTGTGCCTATCAGTACAAAGCGGTAGTTTTAACCTTTGCACTGTGCTTATTGGTATTAACAGGTTTACTCGCAATGCGGATCGGCAGTGAGTTTGCACCACAACTGAGTGAAGGTGACTTTGCTGTACAGCAACTGCGTTCCCCAAGCACAGGTCTAGAAGAATCACTTCGTATTCAGGAAAATACGGAAAAGCTACTTCTGAAAAAATTCCCTGAAATACACGCTATTTTTGCGCGTACAGGTACGGCAGAAGTGGCGACCGATGTGATGCCACCGAATATTTCAGATGGTTATGTCATGTTAAAACCCCGTGATGCGTGGCCAAACCCGAAAGAAACATTGGATGAACTACGTAGCCGTATGCAGGCGTATTTAGCGACATTACCCGGTAACAACAGTGAGTTTTCTCAGCCAATTGAACTGCGTTTTAATGAGTTAATATCGGGTGTACGTAGTGATGTCGGTGTCAAAATCTTTGGTGATGACATGCAAGTATTAAATGCGGAAGCTGAAAAAATCAGTAAATTAATTCAACAAGTTTCAGGCAGCACCGCAGTCAAAGTTGAACAAACGTCGGGCTTACCTTTGCTTAATGTTGAAATTGATAAAAGCTTGGCAGCGCAATATGGCTTAAGTGTTAAAACCATACAGGACTATGTATCAGCAAGCATTGGTGGGCAAAATGTCGGTGAAATTTTACAGGGCGACCGCCGTTTTGACTTTGTGATTCGACTCAGTGAACAAGACCGTAGTGTCAGCGGGATTGCGCAACTGCCAATACAGCTTCCAAATGGCGGCAGTATTTTACTTACCGATATTGCCACAGTAAAAATGATGGATGGCATCAACCAAGTCAGCCGTGAAAATGGCAAACGTCGTGTGATTGTCACTGCGAATGTCGAAGGGCGTGATTTGGGCTCTTTTGTCACAGAGGTACAAGCTCAACTGAAGCAGTATCCACTACCAAGTGGCTATTGGATTGAATATGGTGGTCAGTTTGAAAATCTAGCCTCGGCACAGGCTCGAATGCAGATTGTGATTCCACTGGCATTATTGACGATCTTTATTTTGCTGATGGCTGTTTTTCATAACATGAAAGAAAGCCTACTGGTGTTCACGGGTGTTCCATTTGCTTTAACAGGTGGTGTGCTTTTCTTATGGTTAAGAGACATTCCCTTGTCGATGTCGGCGGGTATTGGTTTCATTGCCTTGTCTGGCGTTGCCGTCTTAAATGGTTTGGTCATGTTGACCTTCATTAAAGAGTTAAGAGGGCAATACCACTTACATGAAGCTGTTTGGCAGGGGGCGATTTTGCGCTTAAGGCCTGTTTTAATGACCGCCTGTGTGGCATCCTTAGGTTTTGTGCCGATGGCACTTGCTACGGGCACAGGGGCAGAGGTTCAGCGACCATTGGCGACCGTGGTGATTGGTGGAATTATTTCTTCGACGTTATTGACCTTGGTGCTATTACCAGTGTTGTATCGTTGGATGAATGCTAAGAAAGAAACGGAAATTTAATTCTTTAATCAACTGAAGCATGGGGAGGCACATATACCCCTCATGCTTTTTTATACTACTTGATATCAGCCTAATCGCATTTGGGAGTTAAAAATGGCAAATCTGTTATAGTCTGTTATATTTTTTTCATAAAGAACTGTATCTGTCCATTTATAGCCTAAACCTTAGAATAACAAATATAGATAAAGCGTTGAGGTATTGGAAATGAACTTTTTACTGAAAAAAAATAAAGCTTGGTTTGTATTCTTTATCATTACTTTATATTCATTTCTTGGATTTTTTCTCGGATTCATTATTTGGGAATATGTTCTAAAGTAAAGCTAAACATCACGATGCAAAGGCGCAACAAAAAATGCTTTGTATGATGTTCAAACAGATATTTTTTAAGATTCAACAAAAAAGAATGAGGCCTGTGTTGCTTCATTCTTTTTTATTTGTAGTCTACATTTCAATCATCATCAGCTAAATACATAACACTGTGTATTTAAAGTGCATGATGCGCCTTACATACTTTTCTATCAATGAGTTGATAAAGACTTAAATCACTTCAAAGCCAATACCTGCATGCTGTTTTAAGCGTTCAACATAGCGCTCATCAAACATCGTTGCAGGGGTCCAAAAACCGCCATTTCGTCCCGTTTTCTCGCCATTTTTATGATGATCCAAAACTAAACTTAATGCTGCTTGCCCCAACATTTTTCCTGTTGACCCATAACCTGGATCACGGTCGCCTGTGACTTTGATTCGAAGACTTTGTCCTGCATCTGACTTGCCAATAAATCGTAAATCAAAACGGCCAGAGCGTTGTTGCTCGGGTGTCGGGCCTTCGCCTGGTTTTGGGAGCATATAGCGCTCCATCAATTTACTGACAGGCTTGGTAACCGCTGCAAGCATGAATGCACCTAATCCTGCGACCAAGCTATAAGCTTTGACACGACCATTCCAACCTTGGCCTGTCAGCATGGCTTCGTTATAGCTAAAGTTTGCCCCATAGGCATTGTTTGCAAGTGCATTTGAACGGTGCACAACCCGTTCATTAACAGCAGACATAACAAAGGGGGCAATCCATGCATCAAAATCGCTGTCAAACTCAGCTGATTTTACATAGTGTTGACGTGCACTGAGCGTATGATTTTGTGGCACAAGGAGGTACGGGTTCACTAAAGCTTTGCGTAGTGCAGGATCAGCGGCGGCTTCTTGTATGACATTGATTAAACTGGCCACCGTTCCGCCAGAAGCGCCGCCTTTTAAAACTTTCACTCGCATTTTGACGTTGGTCGCTGGGGCATACCAAAGTTGCTGTGCTTGGTGTTGTAAAAAATACACGCCCATATCAGAAGGGACAGAATCAAAACCGCAACAATGTACAATCCGTGCACCAGAATGTTCGGCTTGGCTTTGATACTTGTCGATCATTTTTTTAATCCATTGTGTTTCGCCCGTAAGGTCACAATAGTCTGTACCTGTTTCAACACAGGCCTTGATCATCGGTTCACCGTAAAGTGCATAAGGACCTACGGTTGAAACAACCACACGGGTTTGTTCACATAGCGTGTGAATTGCGTCAGTATCATTGACATCTGCAATCATAATGTCCAAATTTTGTGCTTTTTCACCAAGTTTATTTTTTAACGCATTGAGTTTGCTTGATGACCGGCCAGCGATTGCCCACTGAATTTGTTCACCTGACTCACCTTGCATTGAGAGGTAGTCGCTTAGGTAAGTTGTTAAAATTTGTCCAACGAAGCTGGTTGCACCAAATACCACCAAATCATATTTTTTGTTTTTTATTGCCGTCATGGAGAAACTCCTCATGGAATCATGCTTAAGGTCAGTAGTACACCTGTGTTTGCTATAAACACTATAAGCTTTAAGTGAACTTGAATGTCAAGTCGGGAAAAGTATAAATACTTACAGACATAAAATTGCTATTTATTCGCAATCTTTTACATGAATCACAGCATTAGAAAAGATTTTCACGTGCTGACATTTCAATATAACCTTTCTTTTTCTGACAGTATGCTATGCCATTAACAATAGGTGTGCTGGGTCTTAAGTGTTACTTTAAGCAGAGGACAATGATGTCAGTAAGACACGGAGGCATTACATTCTTAGATATTCGTTACCCATCAAAATGTAATAAATAACATGGCTGTGCCCATAAAAATGAGAGATTAAACCTGTATTCAGGTATTTTCAGGAAATGTTGAGCGTGATCCTGAAAACAGTGACTTTGAATTATTGGTCATTATGCAAAGCTAATCCAAAAATTTAGCACCTAGACGCTAAATCCACTTTAACTATGGGTGACCTAAAGATTGCTCATTTTTATTTTGATCGTGTATAAAAATCACTTGACATTAAAGTTAACTTTAATCTTAAAGTAGTTATCAGATCAAAAGAGGCGATCATGATGAACATATTTGATGCATTAACCCTACCCAATGGGACAACGATTCCAAACCGCCTTGCTAAAGCGGCAATGGAAGAGAACATGGCAACTTTAGAGCAAGCACCATCACAAGATTTATTTAATCTTTATCATACTTGGGCCGAGGGTGGTGTCGGTTTGATCATTACTGGAAATGTCATGATTGATAGCCGGGCAATGACAGGACCTGGCGGGGTGGTGCTTGAAGATACCGAACATCTTGATCTATTTAAAAAATGGGCAAATATTGGACGTGCTAAAGGTGCTCAATTTTGGTTGCAAATCAACCATCCTGGACGTCAGATGCAGTCGAATATGGGGCAAGATACTTGGGCTCCTTCTGCTGTAGCTTTAGATCTAGGCAAAATGTCGGATAAGTTTGCAACACCTGTTGAAATGACAGAAGTGATGATTGAAGAAGTCATTCAGCGTTTTGCACGTACAGCACAACTGGCTGAGCAGGCAGGTTTTACGGGTGTGGAAATTCATGCTGCACATGGCTATTTACTCAGTCAATTTCTATCACCACTCAGTAACCAACGCCAAGATCAGTGGGGTGGTTCATTGGAAAACCGTGCTCGAATTTTACTCGAAATTGTGAAAGCGGTACGTGCAGTTGTGTCTGATCAATTTGCAGTTGCGGTAAAACTTAACTCGGCCGACTTTCAGCGTGGTGGCTTTAGTGCAGACGATGCCAAGCAAGTGGTTGAAATGTTGAATGAGCTTGCTGTGGATTTGGTTGAACTTTCAGGTGGTAGTTATGAGGCCCCTGCAATGCAAGGCCAAGCCCGTGATGGAAGAACGCTTGCACGTGAAGCTTACTTTTTAGAATTTGCTACAGAAATCCGTAAAATCGCTCGAATGCCGATTATGGTCACAGGGGGAATTCGTCGTCAGCCAGTGGCTGAGCAGGTCATACAAAGTGGTGTAGAAATGGTGGGGATTGGGACTGCGCTTGCGTTAGAGCCAAATTTACCTAATGCGTGGAAACTAGGTCAAAATCTTGCCCCTGAACTCAAACCAATAGAGTGGGAAAACAAAGCACTCGCTTCGGTTGCCAACTTGTCAACTGTAAAGTTTCAGCTACGCAAATTGAGTCAAGGTAAGAAACCAAACCCTAAAGTATCACCATTTTGGGCATTGATTTTACAGCAACTTGCAATGAGCAAACGTACTAAGCAATATCGTCATCGTATGCAACGCCGTGCAAAAGCTTTGGTTTAAGTCTAAGAGAGCAAACGTCACATAGCATAAAATAGTTGCTTATGTCCTGACTAAAAGAGGGTGTAAAAGTCATCATCGTGAGAAATATCAGTCCGTGAATAAACTCACTGGTATTTTTCTATACTCTCTACCGCATGCTTAAATATGATTGATTTTTGTATATCACAGGCTTCAAGTTCACTTGAATATAAAGAGGGTATTTCGTATGAATATTAGTGAGTTGTCGAAACTGAGTGGGTTGAGTACGCCTACAATTCGCTATTATGAGCAAATCCAGTTATTGCCTAAACCTAAGCGTTTATCGAATGGTTACCGTCAATATTCAGAAGAAGATTTAAAACAATTGTATTTGATCAGGCAGGCACAACAGGTTGGCTTTTCCTTAGAAGAGATCAAATCGTTGATCCCTGCAAATATTGCTAACTGGAATCATGACAAATTGATTCAGACCTTGAATGACAAAGTACAAGAAATTGTGAAAATGCAAAAAATGTTGGCTGAAAATAAAAAGAACTTACTGATCCTGATTGATTCGATACAAAATAAGCCCCAAGACTTAAGCTGCGAAGAAAATGCACACCGACTACTTAATACATACTATGCCGAATCTGAAAGTGAGGCTTAGTTGTACACTTAAATAATGAAAAAGCGAAAGCACAGATAAGGAGAGCGGTTTTTTAAGCGGTATTTTTTTCCAGTAAAAAGTCAATGAGCGTCCTTACACGTTTAGACTTTTGACTATTTTGTAAATAGTAGAGATAAACAGGAGGGAATGTTCTCCAGTATGGCTTGAGCACAGGAATAAAGTTTTCTTGATCATGCTGTTGTTTTAAATTTATTAAAAAAATTCGACCGATACCGATTCCTTGCCGAATTGCATCCATATTGACATCTATATCATTAGCAATGAAAGAGACAGGCA
Organism: Acinetobacter sp. TUM15064; assembly: GCF_008980265.1. NCBI lineage: Bacteria > Pseudomonadati > Pseudomonadota > Gammaproteobacteria > Moraxellales > Moraxellaceae > Acinetobacter > Acinetobacter sp. TUM15064. Next base: position 40,001 of record NZ_BKFU01000019.1, read on the forward strand.
TTTCAACACTAATTTCTTTTCCATTTTCTTGTAAAAGCAATGGAGAAAGCGTATTCGCTGTTGTAAAACGATAGCCGATTAACTGATGTTGTTTTAAATCTACAGGTTTTTGCGGAACTCCATGCTGTTCAAGATAATGTTTTGATGCGAATAATCCTTGAGTTTGTTTGGGTAAAATTTGACGTGCTACCACATGTTCTTCAATTTTATTTCCAAAGCGAATACCCAGATCATAGCCCTCTTTTGAAACGTTGACCGTTCCATCGTTAATCGCAATTTCAAGTTGAATACGTGGGTATCGTTGATAGAACTCACCTAAATAGGGCTGTAAAACACTTAGATAGGCATAACGAGCTGTTGTGATTCGCACAATACCAGCAGGTTCACTCTTTAAGTCTTGAACACTTTCTAGCGCGATTGTTAACGCTTTAATTGGTTCTTGTGTGTTTTGAAACAGATGTTGTCCCGCTTCTGTAAGCTCCAAATGACGTGTGGTGCGATTAAATAAGGGTAAGCCTATAGTTTGCTCAAGTAGTTTTAAGGACTTACTGACAGCAGGTGGGGCAGTTTCAAGTTGTCGCGCTGCTGCGGCTAAACTTCCCTCATTGACGATGGCATGGAATACAACCAAATAATTATAAATTGAGCCATTCATATCAATACACAACTATTAACTTTTAGATACTAATGTAGTGCCAATTACCTGCCTTATCAATCACAATTTTTCTGACTAACATTCATTCCATGTTCAACCCATGTGGGCTTAAGTGGCAAGCTGGTTAAGACAAGCATTGTATGCGTCTCAACAGCAGGCTTAATTTTCTAAAGGTAAATATGATGAAAAAAATACTCGTAATTTCAGGACATCCCAATTTACAAGATTCGGTTGCGAATACCGCCATTCTCAATCACGTAACAACTGCACTCCCTTATGCAAAAATTCGTAAGTTAGATGAACTTTACCCAGATGAAGTTTTCGATATTGAGCTTGAACAACAAGCACTGTTAGCTGCGGACATCATTGTGTGGCAATTTCCATTTCATTGGTATGCATTACCAGCGCTGCTTAAAAAATGGCTAGATCAGGTTTTTCTACATGGTTTTTCTCATGGCTCAAATGCGAAATTGGGCGGTAAGCAATTGATCTTGTCCTTTACCACGGGAGCTCCCGAAGTTGCTTATGCGCCAAATGCAATCATGCAACACTCACTTGAAACGCTATTGGCACCCTTCGACAGTCTTGCTGCATTATGCAATTTAGACCTACAAGCACCAGTCTATACAACAGGTGTTAGCTATCTTGCACGTGGCGATGAAAAAGGTTTACAGCAACAGACTATGGCCGCGCAGGAACATGCACAACGTTTAGTGCGCCAAATTGAAAACTTATATTGAGATATAAATATTCAGTTATTCAGTCTTTACGGTCTGATTTTACTCAGCACTTTAAATTGATACTTATGCTTTAATTTTTTGGAAATGGTTCAAATGTATTTAATCCATGTTTCTGTTGATCTCGGTGAGATCAGCGAGAAATACCATGCTCAACACATTGAATTTTTAAATCAGCAATTTGACAATAAAGTCTTTTTGACTTTTGGTCGAAATCTCTCAAAAAACAGTGCTGGGGTTATTATTGCCCAAGCTGAAAATCAAGATGAATTAGAGCGGATTGTGGCACTAGACCCTTATGTTAAACATCGGTGTGCGATCTATGAAATAGAAGAGTTTTCTCCATTAAAAATTGCAAAAGATTTTCATCTTTTTAAATAATACCTATGGAACATAAAAATGAAGCTAATGAATAAAGTCGCTTTGGTCACGGGAGGAGGCTCTGGCATCGGTCGAAAAATTGCTGAACGTTTAGCCAATGAAGGGGCAAAAGTTTTGATTATGGGATGAACACGTGCGCCTTTAGTTGAAACAAGTCAACATCAAAATATTGACTATGTCGTTGGTGATATTGCATGTTTGGAAGACATTTCAAACACGATTGCTGAGCTTAAACACCGCTTTGGTCGCTTGGATATTTTAGTGAATAATGCAGGTGTTGCTCCCGTTGCAAGTATCGAAAACTTAGATATTTTATCTTTTGATGCTATTTTTCATATCAATGTTCGTGGTCCTGTGGAGTTTATTCGTCAAAGTTTAGATTTATTGCGGGAGTCCAAAGGAAGCGTCATCAATATTGGCTCTTCGGTCAGCCAACGACCACTTGCAAACATGGCTCTATATTCGGCCAGTAAGGCAGCACTTTCAGCAATCACAAAGTCTTTGGCAAGAGAGTTGGCTGTAGAAAAAATTCGAGTAAATGCTGTTTCAGTTGGCCCAATTGATAGCCCAATTTATGAAAAAGCGGATTTATCTTTTGAAGAATCTCAGGCCCATATTGATAAAGTCAGCCAAATGATTCCGTTGGGGTATTTTGGTCAACCTGATGATGTTGCTTCGGTCGTTGCATTTTTAGCATCAGATGAAGCCAGTTTTGTGACTGGCGCTGAGTATGCTGTAGATGGTGGTTTTACAGCTTAGTGAATCAATTTATTTAGCCTCAAATCTATAAAAATGACTGAGAAACCAGACATGATCTAGCATAGATCATGTCTGGTTTTGGCTCTTAAAACCTCCATTGCACCGAGAGCGATGCATTTAAAGGATCGCCTGGTTGAATCCACATATCGCTATAGCTTGCGACATAGTAAGTTTCATCTAAAAGATTATGCACATTGAGCTGATAACGTAGCTGATCTGATGGGGCATAGTAAGCGTTTAAGTTGAGTAACGTATATTCAGGTAAGTTGAAGCCATTATCTGTACTGTGTCCACTACGTTTACCAACATAGACTGCCGTTGCGCCAACTCCAACTTTGTCTGCATTGGCAAGATCCCATTCGTAGTTGCTACTCACAGAACCACTATGTTTTGGCACATTACTCAACCTCGAACCTTTAACAAGGCTCTGGTCTTTTTCCACTTGTGCATCTGTATAGCTATAATTTGCACGGACAGAGAGTCGATCACTCAGTTGGGTTTCAATATCGAACTCTAAGCCTTTACTAGATACTTCTCCAGCGGTGATCTGATAACTACTATCTGTTGGATCGGTAGTCAGTACATTTTCTTTATCCATTTTAAACAGGGCTAAACTGATTAAACTTTGTGGGTTTATTTGATATTTCCCACCAATTTCATAGCTTTTGCCTTTTTCAGGATTAAAAACATTGCCATTTTTGTCCATTCCACTGTTGAGGGCAAAGGATTTTCCGTAGTTGGCGTACCATGACCAACGATCATTCAGTCGGTAATTCAACCCCAAGCGTGGACTGGTTTGTTGCAAGTCTTGTTGGTTGGATGTATGTGCAAGTTTATTTTGAAAATCTTGGCTAATGTGATCAAAACGCGCACCGAACAGCACACTCCATTGATCATTCAGAAAAATTTGATCTTGTAAATTCAGTGCAAAATAGCGTTGCTGTTCTTCGGTATTAATGAAAAGTGGAAGCTCTGGCGAATACTGTCCATAATTTGGATCATAGATATCAATGCTATTTGGCACGCTACTGCTGTGGTTTCGACGCAGTTGTAATTGACGGTACTTCATTTGCCCAAGTTCAGTGCTCAAAAGTACTTCATGGCGTGCCCAGCCTTGTTGGATTTTCCCAAGTAGCTCCGTTTGAAAGAGAACATCATCACTTTTATTGTCACGATAGCGACGTTGACGTTCTAATGTCCGTCCATCACTCTGAATACGACGAGGTTCACTGGAAAATCCTTTGAGTTGAGTATCTTTTACGCTGAGTGCATTATTCATTTTCCAGTCATCATTAAACTGATGCGCAAGTCGAAGCTGATAAAAATGATCTTTTTGAATATGATCACCATCATCAGGTTCGCCTGTAAAGGTTTTTGGGTCCATCACAAATTGTTTTTGATAACTGCTCACACCACGATCAAAAGTTCCATCTTGTCGGGTAAATTCGCTATCAAAGTCCAATTGGGTCGAATCTGAAATTTTCCATGTAAGTTGAGGGGAGAAAAACCAACGCTCACTGTGCACATGATCACGAAAACTTTGATTATCTTCATGTGCTACCGCAATACGATAAGCCACAGCATCATTTATTGGGCTAGTATGTTCAAAACTGGCACGATACTTTTCTAAACTGTTAGCACGTAAATTAACTTCTGAAGAGCTTTCCCACTGCGGTTTTTTGGTGTTGATATTGAGTAAACCACCAGCTTCCCCGCGACCATATAAAGCGGCCATAGGGCCTTTTAAAAAGTCGAGTGATTCAATATTCACCATGTCTCGCGGCGCACTGAGTCCACGGTTGACACTTAGGCCATTTCTTATAATTTGTGCCCCAATATTTGGGTCTGTACTAAAACCTCTGAATGAGAAGTTATCCCAAAATCCGCCACCATAATTGGTTTGATTATAAACACCACTTACTTGTGTTAGTGCGTCATCAATACGCTGTACATCTTGTTGTTGAATTAGAGCTTTAGATAACAAACTTCGACTGAAAGGTACGTCTAAAATGTCATGAGAAAACTTAGTCATTGCGGTACTTTGTTGCAAGCTTTCATCTTCAGTTTCGGCTTGCAATTGGATGGTCTTGAGTACTTCTGTAGAGGTTTCAGCCCATGTAAAAGAACTTAATAGGCTTAAATATAAACTGGAAGAAAGAAGTGTAAATTTATTCATCATGATGGAGCGTAGTTTAGATGTTGTATTGTTATGTTATAACATTTTATTGGGTTTGTGTTAGCAATATTGGTTTAATCTCTAAAAAAATGAAATAAATCAAAAAGTATAGAAATAAATATTCATCATGACACAATTAAAAAAATGGGTTTAATTTTTCATTTCATTCTTAGCCATTTATTTAATGTCTGAGCCAAAATTCAGGTTTACTCAGATTACAGATGACGTTGTCAAGTCGTATATTTCTTGTAGACCTTAAGGCCAGACTAAAAGCTGTATGAGATTTTTATTTTTAAGGTTATTTCAAAATTATTTAAAAAGCTGAGATATGTTGAATAATGTGCTTGTTCATTCTAAGAAAATTGTGAATACTCAAGCCGCAAAACTTGGGCTGTAATATTATTTTTTGGGGTTAGCAACTACTGTGAAAACGTATCCTTTTTCTCGTTTACAAAAAGCATTACTGGCGGTTGGTTCATTTTCATGTCTAGGGCTGAACTCGGTATGGGTACATGCGGCAGAAGACAGTGATGTGGCACAACTTGCAACCATAACAGCGACTGCTCAAGCTGAACCAGCTGCGTATTATCAACCCAAAGTTAATTTGTCTGGTTTTGCCCAGCAAAACCTTGCAGCCATTCCTGCATCTATTAACACCGTTACTGCTGAACTGATAGCAGATCAACATGCGAAAACACTCAGCGATGTAGTAAAAAACGATGCATCTGTTGGTGATGGCTATGCACCGATTGGCTACTATGCAAACTTTGTAATGCGGGGATTTAGCCTAAATGCCGGATCAAGTTATTTACTGAACGGTAATTTGCTTCGTGGTGAGCAAAATGTAGCGCTTGAAAATAAAGAGCAAGTCGAAATACTCAAAGGCATGAGCGCGATTCAAAGTGGGATGTCGACCCCAGGTGGAGTCGTGAATTATGTAAGTAAACGCCCCAAAGATGTCCAATCTTTAACTCTTGAAGCAGATAGTCATGGCGGTAGTCGTGTGGCAACAGACTTTGGTGGATGGCTTGGAGACAATCAACAGTTTGGTTATCGTGTGAATGCAGCGTATGAAGACATTCATCCCTATGTTGAACATGCTGACGGTATACGTTTGTTTGGTTCCTTGGCTTTAGACTGGAAAATTTCAGATCGTTCAAAACTCGAATTTGATATTGAATCACAGCGTCAAAAACAGCGTTCGGTACCGGGCTATCAGCTATTGGGTGGTGAAACTGTACCGACAGGAGTGGAATGGGATCGTTTGCTGGGTTATCAAAGCTGGAGCAAACCGATCACCAATGAAAGTCTAAATACGAGTCTTAAATATAGTTATCAAATCAATGATAACTGGAGTAGCAATCTGTCAGCTTCACAAAGCCGTGTGATCGTAGATGATTACTCTGCTTTTGCCTATACCTTTGACCAACAGGGTAACTATGACATTTATGATTTCCGCAGCCCAGATGACAGTTATCTCACCAATCAATTTAAAACAGGTTTGAACGGAAAATTCAGCACTGGAGCATGGCAACATAGCCTGAGTTTAGAGTTGTCACATGCTTACAAACGTCATACTCAGTATGATGCAATCAATGAATGGATAGGTTCAGGAAATATTGATCATGATCCTATTACCTATACACCTACAGATAAAGCCTTAGGTAATCATTACAAATCATTGGATAGTCAACAAACTGCTTTAAACCTACTAGATCAAATCAAATTGAATGATGCATGGTCAGTTTTGTTGGGCGGTAAGCTTTTACATTTAAATGAAAGTGCCTATGCTGCGGATGGTAACAATATTCGCGAGACCGACTTTAATCGTTTCTTACCGCAACTCGCTCTGATGTACCAGCCTTGGCAAAATACTCATCTTTATGCTTCTTATGCAAAAGGGATAAGCGATGGTAGTCAAGCGCCGTGGTATGCCAATAATGCTTATGCTACCTTAGCGCCAAGACATTCAACTCAGTACGAGTTGGGCCTTAAACAGCAATGGCAAACGATGTTGTTCACAGCGGCATTATTCGATTTAAGACAAGACAATCAATATACCAATAGTGCTAGTAATTATGTCACCGATGGTGAACAACACAACTTAGGTTTGGAATTGGGATTGCAAGGTCGTGTTGCTGAGAATCTAGATATGACATCGACGTTGGCACTGACCCGTTCACGTTTAGAAGATGTACAAGCAAATGAATATGCAGGGCATCAGACCCAAAACGTACCAAAGCTACGTTTTGCCAGTCATGTGTCTTACCAAATGCCTCAAGTCGAGGGCTTACGTTTACTTGCAGGTATGCAATACAGCAGCAGTAAATACGCCAATAAAACGGGTACGGTTAAAGTTTCAGGCTATACCGTATTCGATGCGGGTGCAGCTTATAACTTCCGTGCTTATGGTTATGAAAATATGCTGCGTCTGAACGTGGACAACCTGTTCAATAAAAAATACTGGCGCGATGCAGGAAGCTTCTTCGGGGATGATTATTTATTTCTGGGCACACCACGTACAGCGCAGTTTTCATGGACTGTGAATTTTTAAGAAATACGTTTAAGTAAATAAAAAAGGCATATTCCACAATATGCCTTTTTTATCTGATGATGAATTGTCTTAGACTTTACTAAAGGGCTCTTTTCAGTCTCTATTATATTGATAGGTCAATTATTTTTCGAACTGACTTGAAAGGTAATCACGATTGAGCCATTTCAAAACAACCTGTGTCAATGCTTTGGGCTGTTCCAGAGGTATCATGTGTCCCGTATTTTCAATCACAGCCAAGTCGGAACCCTTTATTTGTTGATATAATTCTTTGGCTTCATTTGCTGAACGGATTTGGTCTTGCTCACTGTAAATAATCAAAGTGGGGCATAAAATTTTTGTTGTATCCTGCTCATTTCTATTCAGCAGAGACTGTCTCACAAAGGTGTCATAGCCTAAATGCTGTCCCATTTTCTGAATCTTATGTATCAGCCTGTCATTGTGATTATTTGAAGGGTGCAAGGTTTTCCGAATAGCCGTTGAACTTAAACCTTTAAATGTTTCTTGTGAACTCAGTTTAATCACCATCATTTTCTGCTGTCTTTGCTGTGCTGTATCAGAACGTAGTGAGGATGCAATGAGAATCAATGCAGAAACTTGCTCTGGAAACTGCTCCGCTATAGACCTTGCAACATAGCCACCTAAAGAAAAACCGATCAAGATAAATTTTGGAGGTAAAGAGCGGATCATATATTGAGCAATTTCGGGGATGGAATTTCCATGCGATAAATTGGCTCGAATCAATTGCCATTCTGAGGGCAGCTCTTGCACAAAGTCATCCCATAAAGATTGATCTAACATAAAGCCCGGAATCAAAACCACAGCTAAAGATTGTTTTATCATTGGCCTATTCATTTCTGAGGATGTTTTAAAACAACTAAAAATATTGACGAAATAACGCTGCGGCGATGATGCCAGAGGCAATTGCAAGCAATGGCTTTTTCACCACCAACATCACGACAAGTGTAGTTAATAAGGCCAATCGCGCGCCATTATCTCCCTCAACAGCAATCGGAGCTAAAAGTGCGACCAGTACAGAGCCTGACATTGCAGTAATAAACCGTTGAGCAGTATCAGTGATGGGGACATAAGACATAATAAATACGCCACCCCAACGTGTAACAAGTGTGACGAGGGCCATAATTGCGATGATGGTCAACGGATATGCTGTATTTAGCTCTATATTCATATTTTTTTCTCTTTCCAAAGCAAACCAATAACACCACCTGCGAGTGCGCCAATAACCACATGACTATTTTTCGGCAAATACCAATAAGCCAATAGTGAAATACAAGCAGATGCAGCCCAAATCAACACCATGCGTAGATCTTTTTTTCCACCTACAACCATTGCCAATAAGAAGCAAGACATAACCATATCAAGCCCAAAAGCATTTGGATTTTGAATGCTATGACCAAAATACAAGCCAAGCCATGTACCTATAATCCATGCGACCCAAAGTGCTAAACCTCCGCCAAATAACAATCCAAAACCAGATTGACCTCGGCTAAAGGCTTGTAAAGATAAAGCCCAGTTTGCATCCGAGATCACAAGCAGAATACCGTATCTTTTCATTGGAGAAAGATGGCGTAACCATGGGTAAAGAGAAGCCCCCATTAAAAGATGACGTGCATTGATAAAGAAAACAGTAATCATCAACGGAAACAATGATATTTGTTCGCCCCATAATTCCAAAGTTGCAAATTGGGAAGCACCTGCAAAAACCAAGGCGCTCATTAACATACTGGAATCGTTACTTAAACCTGTATGTGTCGAGGCCAATCCAAAGGCTGCACCAAAAATCACAACAAAAAGTGAAATAGGCAATAAGCTTTTAAAGCCAGACCAAACATCTGAAGTGTTGAGGCTATATATCTCTTGGGTTGTATTAGACAAAGCTATTTCCTTTTCATTATCAGTCGTATGTCTCAAGTTAGGGCGTGAGTAGCAGAGTGGCATCAATACAACTTGATACTTTGTAAGACTTGATCTGTTGTAAATTATGCACTTAGAAAGAGAAAAAGAAAAACGCATAAAACTTAAGTATACTATTTGAAAATCGAATAGGTGGGGCGGTCTTGAACTTAAAAGATTTGCAGATTGACTGGTTAAAGTGCTTTGTCACAGTGGTTGATATGGGAACGTTGTCTCATGCCGCTCCTGAGCTTTATCGTTCACAGTCGGCGGTAAGTATGCAGCTCAAAAAACTAGAAGATGCGCTACAGTGTCAACTTCTCATCAGGTCCCATCGACAGATTGAATTGACCGCGGAAGGGCAGCTTCTTTTAGGTTATGCAAGACGGATTTTGGATTTACATCATGAAACGCAACAAGCTTTTCATAAAGATGAGTTAGTGGGGCGAATTCGACTGGGGGTCCCTGATGATTATGCTGCGCAATATCTCACACCTGTATTAAAGCGCTTTGCACCACGTTATGGAGGCGTTGAAATCGAACTCTATTGTGAACAATCCACTTCCTTGATTCCGCGTGTGGATAGTGGAGACTTGGATTTAGCCTTGATTTCTCGTGATGATCCTCGGCAGGGTACTTTGTTGTTCCACGAACCAATGGTCTGGGTCGGCTCACCACAATTTGATATTTGGAAAAATGACCCGCTACCTATAGCTGTTTATGAAAGTGCTAGTCTAGCTAAACACAGTGCAATTCATTCACTCGCTTTACAGGGACGTCGTTATAAGGTGGTTTATCACAGTTCTAGCTTAGTGGGGCAGATCGCTGCTGTTGAAAGTGGTTTGGCTGTTGCTGTCCTGACCAAATGTAGCGTGCCATCTCATTTAGATATTTTAGGTGCGGAACAGGGTTTAGGGCCTTTGGAGCCGATGGAAGTATCGGTCTATCGTAGTCGTATCTCACAGGGCTCTAAAGCTGTGGATCATCTTTATGAGCTTTTAATTAAAACCTTGCGACAATCAACGGCTTATTAAAAATTCTGACATTATATTTGAAAGAAAAAAGTATATGAATAGGTTAAATGTCTATATGTATTTTCAATATTTTGAGTGTATACAGATCCCTATAGATATTCATGATGTTGGGTTTTAGTATCCACTTGAGTTAAAAGCAGTTTGTTAATGCAGTGTTAAAATACACTTTTAACTTACGTGGATACTGATATAAATACTCAGCAGTCTTATTCAGGCTGAACACCACAGGTATTAATGGTCATTGCTACCATGACGTAATGACCAACCAACATACAGAACTCAACAATTTGGTCATCATTAAAGTATTTTTTGAGCTGCTGAAATTGTGTGTTATTTAAAGTTTTATCCGTGAGTAAAGCATCTACACTGTTGATCAGCGTGGTGAGTTTGTCATCCCATAATTCAGAATGATCTAGCGTAATGGATTCAACGATTTGATTCTTAATTCCGAGTTCTGCTGCAAAATGGGTATGGTGTTTCCATTCATAAGAGCACTCTAGTTTCCAAGCAACTCTAAGGACAATCAGCTCTTTATCAACACGACTAATATTCCCTTTAAATAAAATACTTTTCATAAAAAAAAGATAATTGGGAAATAGTTTATCTAAACGAGCCAGTACGCCAAACACATTCAGCGGCACTTTAGATTTGGCACCATATTGCGTGACTTTAAGAAAAACCTTCTGCGTGAGATTGGACTGAGAAAGGGATAATGGTGCAATGCGAACTTGCTCATTTTTCCATTTTGGTGGGGTAATGTTTAAAGCATTCATCGTTTACTCCTTAAAATTTATAGGCAATTTTTAATGCATACGCCCATGCAGTACTGTCTTTAAATTCAGCGATATAGTTATTAGTGCCTTGTTGGCTAGCAGATTGGATTTTGCCATCACCGAACATAAAGTAACGTACCCCTAAGCTGATGTCGTAATTGCTAGCAGGGCTGAATTTTGCACCGAGTCCGACATTCCAGTAACCATCCACAGGGCCAAGCATAGATACAGGTTCACCCGTACCACTGTCCCAGCCTAAAGAAACGCTACCTACAAATTTCTCATGCAGTTTTCGAGCAACCCCGACAGTTACAGAATATTGATCTTCTGGATATTCCAGCAGATTTAGACCATTACTCAGTTTTCCAAACCAATATGGTTGAATGGTAAAGTCTTTCCAATTGACCCAGCGTAGTTGGGTAAATGCTAGGGTATTGTGTGCGATTCCTGTTTGAAGGTCTAAATTGACAGATTGAGGGGTTTCGATGGTTGTTTTGCCCGTATTGGGTAGGTCAGACAAAACGGCACTTGCACGAGTCTCTTTGATATCTAAATCATGTTCGATTTTAGAACGATAGGTTAGAGATGTTTTGAGTGCAATTTCTGGTATTTCATAACTCAGACCAGTCACCCAGCCAACACCATTACTGTCATTGACTTCAATGTTGTACAAACCAAATGCTGCGGGGCCACCATTGGCATAACCGCGTAGTTTTGCTGATGCCGAAACGGTCTGATATGCAGGACCTGCATAGATTTGAAAGCGGTCATTGAGTTTATAACCAAGTAACATCGTGAGATTTTCTGTACTGACTTCTGCCTGTGTAGCTTCACCATTGAGGCTAAATACAGGTGCTTGCTGTACTGGATATTCTGAATCTGTTCCAAAAGGTTGATCATAAAGTAAGCCAAATGCCAAGCGATCTGTGAGTTGAAATTTCAGCCCAGCAAATGGAGCATAGTAGCCTTTACCAATGTTTGAGATTTCTGCATTTGCGCCAACAGGGAAGTTAGGGCTCACTTGACCTTCTGCTGTCGGTGATAAAACAGATATCCCCGCTTCAAAATAATTATTGGGTTGCAAAAAAGCAGCAACAGATTGTGTGGTTCGTTCCAATCCTGCTGCTGTGGCTAAACTAAAAGGTAAAAGGCTGAGACTCATGCTTGTGAGGATATAATGTACGAGAGCAGTTTTCTTCATGTTGAATTCCTTAACTTTATTTTTGGTCTTGCTCCTCAAGACTAGTCATCAGTTTAAGGTGTGCTGATTTAGAGAAATGGTGCTATCGTCTCAATCCAATAGTGCTAGCGTCTCAAATTGGCTGTTTTGCCATTGTTTAGGGGGCATACCGAAGTAATCTTGAAAAGATTTAATAAAGTTAGAGGGGTGGCTAAAACCGAGGGTATAAGCCAAGTGGCTTACAGTCCCTTTGTTTTGTAGAAGATATTTACTGGCAAAGTCCATACGCACTTGCTGAATCAGATCTTCATAGTTGGTGTGATAGACATGCAACTTTCTAAAAAAAGTACTGCGTGAGGTAAATAACAATGCTGCGAGATCTTCAGCTTTTAACGGTTGATGAAGATGGCTATGAATCAAACTGAGCACTCTAAATATCCAATATTTTTTAACCCTAAAAAAATCTTTAAATTGTGATTCTGCCTGTTGTTTTAATTGCAAAAATTCAGATGAGCTATTAGAACTTACAGCTTGTCCAATGTTTGAGAGAGGTGGTCCCACATGTTTGAACAACTAAAAGCTTATTTATAAGTGATACTCTGCTCTAGTTAAGCTACCTTATTTTGTTGTGGTAGCTGGTCATAGTAAAAC